>JANOUN010000062.1:0-11018 GCA_031416875.1 Planctomycetota bacterium
CGCGCGGAAGAAATCAAGTCGTCGCTGCAGGCAGACATCGCGGCCGAAATGATGCACGCTCAGGTGCTGGCAAAACGCATCAAGACGGTCGGTGGAATCGTTCCCGGCAGTGAGGCGTTCGTGGCACGGCAGGACAGCCTGCAGCCGCCGAAGAAAATGACAGACCTTGTCGCCATCATCAAGGGCGTCATCATCGCCGAAGAAGCCGCCATCGCTCAGTATTCGAAGATCATTCAATTGTGCGAAGGCTTTGATTATGTGACGCAGGATCTGTGCATCACCGCGCTGGGAGACGAAGAAGAACACCGTCGCGAATTCATGGGCTTTCTGTCTGAGTATGAAGGATGAGTCTGTTGGTCACATGCCTGGCCCTTGCGCTCCTGCAGCTTTGTGCGGCAACAGTTTCCAGCGCCGCCACTCCCACAGAGGCCAGACCGAATGTCGTGGTGATTCTTGCAGATGACCTCGGCTATTCGGATCTGGGCTGCTATGGCAGTGAAATTGCCACGCCGCACCTGGATCAGTTGGCTGAGCACGGCCTGCAGTACACGCAGTTTTATAATACCGCGCGGTGCTGGCCGACTCGCGCAGCACTGCTGACCGGCTACTATCCGCAGCAGGTGGGCCGTGATGCGTTGCCGACGGTTGCCGGAGGTTCCGGCCCGACATTTGTCAGGCCAGTCTGGGCACCGTTGTTGCCAAAGCTGCTCAAGCCTGCGGGCTATCAATGCTACTATTCGGGCAAGTGGCACATGGACGGAACGCCTGCGGCCGGTGGTTTTGATCGCAGTTACGAACTGCAGGATCAGGGGCGTTACTTTCGCCCTGAGCGACATTTGGAAGACGGACAGCCGTTGCCTGTGCCCGGGGACGGCGATGGCTATTACTCTACGGTCGCAGTTGCCGATCATGCGATTCGCTGTCTCAAAGCGCATGCGGACGCGGGCACCGAAAATCCGTTCTTTCAATATGTCGCTTTCACCGCACCTCACTTTCCATTACAGGCATTGCCCGAAGACATTGCGCGTTATGCGGATCGATACAGAGACGGCTGGGAAAAAGTGCGACAGGCGCGGTTTGATCGGATGGTCGCCCGGGGACTCGTTTCGGGACGCATGAGCGACACCGAACGCACATTGGGGCCACCGTATGCCTTTCCGGCACAGGTGCAGGGGCTTGGGCCTGGGGAAGTCACTTTGCCGTTGCCGTGGGATCAATTGAATGATGCCCAGCAATCGTTCCAGGCAACCAAGATGGCGATTCATGCGGCGATGATCGATCGGATGGATCGCGAGATTGGCAGAATTCTGGCACAACTTCGTGCGATGCAGGCGTTCGACAAGACGCTGATCCTTTTTCTGTCCGATAACGGCGCGTCGGCAGAGATCATGGTCCGCGGTGACGGCCACGATCCGGACGCCGCGCCAGGTTCGGAGAAGACGCACCTGTGTCTCGGCCCCGGCTGGTCAACCGTCAGCAACACGCCCTTCAGACGGCACAAGACGTGGGTTCACGAAGGCGGCATTTCAACACCGCTGATCGCGCACTGGCCAGCGGGAATCAAGGCTTCGGGAGAACTGCGTCACACGGTGGGGCATGTGATTGATGTCGTGCCGACAGTGCTGGAACTCGCCGGTGTGATACGCCCCTCACTGATCGAGGGAAACCAGGTTCCTGCTTCGCCCGGTCGCAGTCTGGCCGATTCGTTCTCGAAGGACGATCCCGTGCTGCACGAATCTGTCTGGTGGCTGCACGAAGGCAACCGCGCGATTCGCATGGGCCAGTGGAAGGCAGTTGCCGCAAAGGATCAGCCGTGGGAGTTGTATGATTTGGCCGGGGACCGCAGCGAACAGTCTGACCTCGCGGCATCGCAGCCAGAGACCCTTTCGCGATTGACGGATCAATGGGATTCGATGACGAAGGAATTCACAGCGTTGTCTGTCGATAAAGCAGACAGCGTGAAGTAGTTGCAACCCCGGTGCGTACGGAGCCCGCGTCTGCCAGGGTCCTCGTCACTTTTTTCCGCCCTGGACTGATTCCCACTTTGGTTCCCATGCCGGAATCTCTGTGCGTGCGGATTGCAGCCAGGTACCGATCGTCGCAGCGATTTCGGGGTGCTGCTTTGCCATGTCGTGGACTTCTGCGACGTCCGTGTCCGTGTCGAACAGTTGCACGGGAGCGTCCGGGCTGCCCGTGCGAATTCCTATCCAGCGACCGCGATACAGAGCCGCCTGACGAAAACCGCCTTCATGGAATTCCCAATACAGGAATTCATGCTCGGGCTGCTGATCGGGATGGCCCTTCAATGTTGGCACAAAACTAATCGAATCAATTCCGGCAGGCGGCGTCGCCTGAGCCAGGTCAGACGCCGTCGCCATCCAGTCGCCAGAATACGCCACATGAGGAGACTCGGTTCCGGCAGCGATTTGCTTCGGCCACCAGGCGATCGCGGGCATTCGAATGCCGCCGTCGGTGAGACTGCGTTTGATGCCGGAATACGGCCCGCTCGGATTGAATCGCTTCAGATCGTGATGACTTTCATTGTGCGGACCATTGTCGCTGGTGAAGACGACGAGCGTTTTTTCCGCGATGCCCAGTTCCTGGAGTTTGTCGAGCAATCGACCGACATATCCGTCCAGCCGCGTGATCATTGCCGCCTGACCTTTGGGTTCATCGACAAATGAAGTGCGCGGGGATTTTCTGAGGCATTTCTCCGATGTCCAATGTTGGCATTCGGGAGTGGTTTCGGATGGAATCCAGCGTCAGGGAAATCGGCTGCAGGCTCTGCTGGGAAGCAAACGGCCAAGGAATACCCCGACCTCCGATCCGCCAATGGCGTATCAGTCCCGGGCTGGAGTTTCCCGGCCAGGGCTCATGTTCTTGTTCATCCATTGGACATCGGAGAAATGCCTACAAAAATCCAATCCTGCGAGCGTCAGGACGCACTGCAAAGCTTTTCAACTCGCCCTGTTCGCTTTCAGGCGATAAATGCTCGTTTCTATGCCGCGCACTTAATTTGTCGATGAACCCGTTTCTTGAGCCAATTCTCGGTAAAACACTACTTGACACTTTCGACACGCATTTTGCCGCGTGGTCGAAAGATGGGACCAGTGAAGTTGTATGGTTACGGAACTGGGCCGGAAAAGAAGTGTTGAAACTTGTTCGCCAGGATCTGGCGAGGCAATTTCGCCCGCCAATCGCTTCAGCGAACCATAAAATTGAACCTGTTGTCTGGGGGAGCGGCACAGGGAAGAGCTATGAAATCAAAGAACAGGATGATCAGCTTGATCGAGACATTGAACGTGCTATTCAACCAGTATTGATCAAGCACTTGTTTCTATTTGCAGAATCAAACCCACAGTCAGATCTGACCACAGACCTTGGACGAATTAAAGAATGCTTCCGATACTGATCTGGATTCGCAAGCTCTTACAGGCCAGATGTCAGTAATCCAAGGTCACTCACTGATTTGTTTTTTTGGAGTGTCGTCACTCGCGACAACCTCTAAGTTCATTGACCCATCGACTGTTGCTGATGAACTGCATGCTGCACAGCGTCACAGGCAACTTTCTCTGTGGCGATTCGATGGGCAGCATTGGACAGAAGCTTCCCAAAGCCGATGTCATCGTGACCAATCCGCCGTTCGGCACCAAGCGAGGCGGCGGCGGGCCGACGCGAGACGACTTCACGTTCGAAACCGGAAATAAGCAGCTCAATTTTCTGCAGCACATTTATCGAGGTCTCAAGCCGGGCGGACGAGCTGCCGTGGTGCTGCCGGACAACGTACTTTTCGAAGAAGGCACCGGCAGCCGGATTCGAGCTGACCTGATGGACAAGTGCAATCTGCACACAATCCTGCGACTACCAACCGGCATCTTTTACGCTCAGGGCGTGAAGACCAATGTCCTGTTCTTCACGCGAGGCAAAACCGATGCTGGCAACACAAAGCACGTCTGGGTCTTCGACGTGCGAGCCAACATGCCATCGTTCGGCAAACGCACTCCGCTCACACGCGAACATTTCGTCGAATTCGAGGCGTTCTACGACTCAA
This sequence comes from Planctomycetota bacterium, assembly GCA_031416875.1. Taxonomy (GTDB): domain Bacteria; phylum Planctomycetota; class Planctomycetia; order Planctomycetales; family Planctomycetaceae; genus SXXK01. The sequence continues at coordinate 4,052 of JANOUN010000062.1, forward strand.
GGTTTCAGGTTTCAGGCAACAGGGTTCAGGAAGCCGCCGCTCCTCAAACCTCTCCGTCACTGAAACCTGAAACCTGTTCCCCTGAAACCTCTCGATTCCTTTGCTTCACCCGCGAACAGATTTCGGCACGCGGCGACAACCTCGACATCAGCTGGTTGAAGGATGAAAACGCGACAGCGGCCAGTGACCTGCTTCCGCCGGAAGGGATCGCCGCGATGATTCGCGAGCGACTGACAACAGCGATGGAAGAACTGGATGTGCTGGCCGCCGTTCTGGAGGGCAATGACACGGACGAGTGACTGGTAAAGGAAAGCTTACCTGCAACAATCACTGGTAAAGATAATCGACTATCTGTTTACTAGCAACTCGTGGTGGTAAAAGGATCTTTACCAGTGTTTGAATCAGATTTTGGCCCGGAAATGCCCGGAAGACTCGTGCCCGTCAATATGCTGGAATATCCTGAGGGGTTACTTTCTGCACCGGTTCAGACGAAAACCATTGCGTTTGTACCCAATCCTTTGCCCCCGAACATTGATTGGGACTCCCTGCGATTGCGGCACTTTCAGCTGTACAGCGACACGGTATCTGCCTTGGGAAAACTGAACGGTTTGCACAAGCGAGTCGGCAACGCGGCGGGATTGTTGAGAACTCTCTGGATGCGAGAAGCCAAATTGTCTTCACAGATCGAAGACATCGAAACGACCGCCGAAGAACTTGTCCTTGCTGGAGCGGGCCGCTATCTGGGAGTGCGTGAGAGCGGACTTGAAAGCTGGAACTACGTTCGGGCACTGGAACATGGCGTGCATTCGGATTTGCCATGGTCCGTTCGTGTCATCAAGGAAATGCATCGACTTCTGCTGTCTGATGTTCGAGGTGATGAAAAACGGCCAGGCGAGTTGCGTCAGTCGGGCGTTTACATTGGCGACCGCAGTAAAGGCCTCAAAGCAGCTCGTTTCGTGCCAATGCCTGCCGGATTCGAACTTGAGAATGCACTGAGCGACCTTGAAAAATTCGTCAACCAGAAGCACGAACGAATTCCGCCGCTCTTTGTGATTGCTCTGACACACTATCAGTTTGAAACCCTTCATCCCTTCAGCGACGGCAATGGTCGAATTGGTCGAGTGCTGATCTCGCGATCTCTTGTGAAGGAAGGACTGCTGGAACATCCCGTCGTCTATATGAGTGCCTACATCAATCTCTACAAGCAGGAATACGTTGATTTGCTCCTGAACATCAGTCGGCACGGCGGAACGTACTGGGGAGACTGGGTCGAGTTCATTCTGAATGCCATTCGGACGCAGGCCCTGGATGCGATCTGGCGAAGCGAACGCCTGGTGACCTTGCGAGAATCCTATCATGACCGGATGAAACAGGATGGAGCCCCCAGTCGACTCTTTCAGGTGGTGGACGATCTGTTTTCAATGCCCGCCATCAATGTTGCAGAACTCGTTCTGAAGTGCGGTGTGACGAAACCAACAGCCAACAACGACATCCAGCGGCTGGAAAGACTCCGTCTGATCACCGAATACACCGGCAAAGAACGCGACCGCGACTGGGTCGCGCGCGAGATCATTCATGTGATCGAACAGGAAGGACCGGAGGACTGAAAAGGGTTAAGGGTTAAGGGTTAAGGGTTAAGGGTTAAGGGTTAAGGCAAGCATTGCGTTCCTGAAACCTGTCGCCTGAAACCTGAACCCTCTTGATCCACCTTGGACACATTGGTTGCTATACTGGCAGGCGATGAAACCCTAACGGAAAACGCATTATGACCGAGATCCTGTTTACCGTCGAAGAAGCCCCTGAGGGAGGGTTGGCAGTTCGTGCTGTCGGCCATTCCATTTTTACCGAAGCCGATACGCTGGATGAACTCCGTGAGAACGTTCGCGAAGCCGTCGAATGTCACTTCGATGAAGGCCAGGCCCCGAAGCTGATCCGCCTGCACATTGTGCGCGATGAGGCTCTGACGGTATGAGACTGCCTCGTGACAATGTCAGAGATTGAGCTGCTGCAGATACACAGCGCGGTGATTGATGAATTGTCCCGGCGAAACGTTGTAACCACAGCAGCACGGACACGATCTGACAATCTGAAATGTAGAAGGCCGTTCCCGGTTGGAATCTGCCGCGTGGATTTAAGAAAATCCAATGTCAATCGGAGCGCGATTCTAAACGAGGCTGCATGCGTCTGACGGCCATGAGATCGATCTGGTGCGAGATTCCCGTGAATCAAGTCTGCAAACTTTGAGCCACGATGGCGTGGCAGTGGATCAGTGTGGCGATCGGTGGCTCAGGCTGCAGGCGGGCGTTGATCAGCCAGTTGTTGTATTCCGATGCACTGTAAGCGCGGCCTTCGGTGAGTGTAAACAGGGCGGCCGAATAAAGGGCGATGGGGAGCGGGCCGTCAAGGTCATCGTTGAGCAGCACGTCGTGGATGATCAGTCTGCCGCCGGGATTGAGCGCCGCGGCACAGCGCTGAATCAGGATCTGACACTCAGGGACGTCCCAGTCATGCAGAATGTTGGACAGCAGAATCACATCCGCATTCGGCAGCGGATCGGCGAACATATCGCCAGGAAACAGCTGCATGCGATCTGTGACTCCGTAGTCATCAGCAAAGCGTTCGGCCGTTTTCAGGACTTCAGGGCGATCGAACACGATCGCGCGAAGTCCCGGATGGGCTCGCAGGAAGGCGATGCTGTAGATCCCTGTCCCGCCGCCGACGTCTAATAGAGTCGTAGCATTGTGCAAGGACACCTGGGCCGCAAGCACCGGAGCCACATTTTTCGCGCGGCCTGACAGGGCCAGCGTAAAATGCGCGGCAAGTTGAGTCTGTTCCATGGCCGACTTCATCCCGTCGCGATAAATAAACGCGGCCCCTGCTCCATCGCTCGACAATCCCACCGGGCGATTCGTACGAAGCCGCTCCACCATTTCCGTGACGCCGGGCGACGTTGCGGCGAGACTCAAATAGCTGCCGACGTCAAATTCCTCGCCGCGCACCAGATGTTCGGCAGCAATTTCTGTCAGTTCAAACTGACCGGCTGGATTCTTTGAAAGCAGCTGCATCGCCCGCAGTGCGGTCGTCAGTACGATCGCCGGCCGTTCGGCGAGCTGCAGATCGGCCTGCAATTCTGTCAGTGTTCGTGGCTGCTTTGCAAGTCGCCCGAACAGGTCGAAATGAGCAACAGCCGCCGTCAGCAGCTCGGTACCGTAGCTGCCGCGAAAGTATTCAAAGATCGAAGTGGGGTCTGTAACTGATGAACCGAGCGTCAGCATGATTTTTTTCCTGGCTTGAACGGAGCGGAGCAACCACGTGCCATTGGATGCTGACGAAGCTTATACTCCGCGCGGATCTGATTGAGATGTTCTGTTGTAGCCGGATTCGTCAGAATTCGGCCATGAATAAGGCACACCTCCGAATTCTTACGAATCCGGCTACACGCCACCAGGAGTCTGTCTGAATACCGCTGTTTTTGTGAGCGGCAAGGCGCTAGCCGCCGGTTTTTGCAGGCGAATTACCCGCGGCTAGCGCCTTGCGGCTCACAGTTTTGGTGTATCGGGACAGACTCCTGGTGGCCGCGCGAAGCTTAACACCAATGCCTCACGATTTACTGCGTCAATCATCGGGATTTTATTAGCACAGAGAGGGATCCGTAGTGTGGAATCCGGTGGTTGACGGTAATAATCCAGCAGTGGCGTTTGCGAACGATTTCTGCCGGAGCGGCATCTGATGAGTGCGAATGATGTTGTGCTGGCGATTACAGGGGCCAGTGGTTCTGCATATGCCTTGCGACTGGCGCAGGTGCTGCTGGCGGCGGGAAAACATCTGCATCTGGTTGTGAGCGGTGCGGCTCGACAGGTGATGGCGCGCGAACTGGAAGCAGAATTTCCGGGGATCGGTGCGTCGCCAGCGGAATGGTCGGCGATGATTGAGCACACACTCGCCGGGCCGATCGCGAGTGCGTGGGGATTTTGCCCGCTGGCAAGTGCCAACGTCGGATCGCCGCAAGGGTCGGTGCGCGCCTACGGAACGTCGGACTATTCTGCAGGAATCGCGAGCGGCTCGTTTCGCACCAGTGGCATGGTGATTTGTCCGTGTTCGATGGGTACGTTGTCGGCCATCGCAACAGGCGCATCGACAAATCTGATTCAACGCGCGGCAGATGTGCATTTGAAGGAACGCCGACCGCTGGTCCTTGTGCCGCGTGAGACGCCGCTGAGTCTGATTCAGCTTGAGAACATGACGCGTCTCAGCCAGGCAGGCGCGACCATCATGCCGTCGATGCCAGGCTTTTATCACAGGCCGATGCAGATTGCGGACCTGGTCGACTTTGTTGTCGCCCGGATTCTGGACCACCTGCACGTTGAGCATACGCTGATCGAACGCTGGGGTGGGGAAAACGAGAGCAGTCAGCGATAGATCCGGAACAATCCGTCCGTTCCAAAAACTTTCTGAAGACTGCCCTGATTCTCACGGGCGAGCCACAAGAATCGCGATACACTCTTCCGACTTTGCGATTACGCATCCTCATCGTAATGTTTCACGGACGAAACACCAAGAATCGGCACGATCCAGTTTCCTGAGACGTATGCATGGTCAGTCCACGAGAATCTTTACGCATCGTCATTGCGGCTTCTGAAGCCGTGCCGTTTTCCAAGACCGGCGGACTGGCCGATGTGGCCGGGGCGCTGGCGAAATCGCTCGATCAACTCGGCCACGATGTCACGTTGATTCTGCCGGATTATTTTCTGCTTCGTCAGAACAACGTGTCATTGCCTGCGATCATCGATACGGGACTGCGATTTTCCATCCCGATGAATGGGCGTGCTGTTTCAGGCGCAGTCAACTGGATTACCCTGCCCGACTCCAGTGTTCGCGTGCTCCTGGTACGCCAGCCGGAATACTTTGACCGACGTCATCTGTATCAGGAACATGGTCACGGCTACGTCGATAACTGCGAACGCTTTTGCTTTTTCAGCCGCGCCGTGCTGGAGATTTGTCGGCAGATGATCCTGCGGCCGGATGTGATCCACTCGAACGACTGGCAGACCGGGCTCGTAAATGGTCTGCTGCAGACACAGTTCAATGCGCGCCCCGGATTTGAACGTACGGCCAGCGTGATGACACTGCACAATATGGCCTATCAGGGGAGATTCTGGCACTTCGATATGCCGCTCACAGGTATGGACTGGCGACACTTCAATCAAAATCAGATGGAAGCCTGGGGAGATCTGAATCTGCTGAAGACAGGCATCGCCTTTGCTGATCGGATCACAACCGTCAGTCCGACCTATGCCACCGAAATCTGCACGTCGGAAGGAGGCTACGGACTGGAAGGATTACTGTCACATCGCCGGGACGATCTGGTCGGAATCCTGAACGGGATTGATGATGAGATCTGGAATTCGGAAACGGATCAGCACATTCCCGCGCCATATTCGATCGACACGGTCACCGAAGGCAAGCGGCAGTGCAAAGCCCATCTGCAGAAGCGGATGCACCTGGATCTGCGGGCGGACGTGCCGATCCTGGGCATGGTGTCACGCATGGCGGACCAGAAAGGTTTCGATCTGATCACCGGCGCGGCCGAACGAATCCTGTCGCATGAACTGCAGATGGTGTTTCTCGGCACCGGAGAACCACGCTACGAAGCACAATTGCGGGATCTCGCCCACCGCTATCCGGGCAAGGTCGCTGCCGAAATTGGTTTCGATGATTCGCTCGCCCATCAGATTGAGGCAGGGGCCGATATGTTTCTGATGCCCAGTCGCTTCGAACCATGCGGGCTCAATCAGATGTACAGCCTGCGCTATGGGACAGTGCCGATCGTTCGTAAGGTAGGCGGGCTGGCAGATTCGGTTGAGAACTTTGAATCGGAATCGGAGTCACTGCAGACGGCGACAGGTTTCGTCTTTGTGGATTATTCGAAAGAGCTGCTGGCGGAAACGATTGAAAAAGCCATCGGCATTTACCATCAACCGGACATCTGGAGACAAATTGTGCGCAACGGCATGTCCCGTGACTGGTCATGGACCCGCAGTGCCCAGGAATATGTGGCCGTGTACCACAAGGCCATGGAGCGAAGGAAGAGACGATCTCCGTAAGTTGATCTGGAGTTACCTGCTGCACAACAATGCATCGGAGTGGCATCATAAACTGACCGTGATGGTACGACCGCGTTTTTGCCGAGGAATCATAGTCGGCGGAGCGACTGAGCTACGTAGGCGACGTCGCTCCGCGACTCGCATTCCGGTTTGGAGCTCGATAGAACACCAAACCGTGTGCCTCCGCTCATTGGATATCGAGTGACGTAACATGCCGTCCCGTTGGGACTAATCGTAAGACATCTACCAGGATAACTCGCTGTGAATCCGATCATCGAACTTCAGGAACTGGTGAGCCTGTTTCCAGAACCGGAGGGGCAACCGCTCTATCTGACTGCCGAGCATGTGGCCAAGGAAGCGACGCCGGAACCGTATCGTCAGATGCTGGTCCATGAACTTCACATGACCGTCACGATGGAAGCGTTTTACAAATGCGAGGTCGAGGTGATCGTGATTGACCAGCGATTTGAAAATGATCTGTATCTGCGACGAAGTCTGCTGCGGAAACATGGCACGGACAAGATCGTGCAGCTGGGGTACGTCCGCTTCAATTTCGAATACGTCACGGAGTGCGTGAAAAAGGAAATCCTCGCGGGTGTGGTTCCCCTGGGCCGAGTCCTGATTCAACACAACGTGCTGCGCCATGTGGATCTGGGTGCCATCATTCGTTTCACTGCCGGGCCCGGCCTGGTCAGGACGCTGCAGATGACAGAGGGCCAGGTCACTTACGGACGGATGGCGACCATCTTCTGCAACGGTTCACCGGCGATCGATCTGCTGGAGATCTCCGCACCGCTGGATTGAGTACGGCCGAACGCGCGCGATTCCCGTAGCTTGGACATTCTTGTCCGAGTCCTCGCCCA
>JANOUN010000063.1:0-3675 GCA_031416875.1 Planctomycetota bacterium
CGATCGCCTCATTCCTCACCGCGTGAAGAATAAAGCTTTCTGAGCTCAAAAGGCTCCAGACATGAAAGTGGATGGAGCCTTTTCCATTTTAGGACCGTTCCGGAAAGGACTTTCGCCGTAAGGCGAACCGCCATGGGTCGCACATCCGCTCCACGTCGCCGCGTGGCCGTCCCTTCGACCGCGATTCGTCGTTGGTCGCGGCGTGGCCGCGAAGTCCTGCTCGGCAAGCAGGACCTACCGAAATCGGCGACTGCACACTCCACGCCGTCGGTGCCCATCTTTGTCAGTCGCAACGTTTGTTGAACAAAGTGCATCGCAAAAAAAATCCGCAAGGTGCGAGGAATAATTGAGTCTGACTGTGTTCATTCGCCGGAAGTCTTGGCAGAATAAGAAACTGCACCGTTGGCCAAATTTGAGGTCGATGGCGATTTTGAACTGAGCTGGCAGCCCTTGTAGTTTTGTCCGCTGTTCTTAGTCAATCACAAACAGGGGATAAGACGACACTGCCGAGCGAAAGCGTTGAGGTTCTTTTTTCAGAAAGCAATTTGATTTTATGGCTACTGAAATTTCGGAACGTCCTGCAGCAAAGCCTGTCAAGTACGTACAAGGTGTGACCATTCGTCTGGTGGGTGATTCCGGCGATGGAATGCAGTTGGTGGGAACACAGCTGACCAATACGTCCGCACTTGTCGGCAACGACATTGCCACGTTTCCCGATTTTCCGGCCGAGATTCGCGCTCCGCGTGGCACGCAGGCTGGCGTGTCGGGCTTTCAGCTTCAGTTTGCCGCACACCAGGTTCATACGCCCGGCGATACGCTCGATGCTTTGGTCGCCATGAATCCGGCAGCGCTGGTGACGAATCTGAAAGATCTGCGCAGCGGCGGTCTGTTGATCGTCAATGAAGACAGCTTTGAAGACAAAGACCTGAAACTTGCGAAGCTCAGGGTCAATCCGCTCGAAGAACCGGCGATGGAAAACTATCGACTGGTCAGGATCGGGATGACCAAATTGACGCGGGGAGCCGTCGCGGAACTGGGGCTTGGTCCTAAGGATGCCGAACGCTGCAAGAACTTTTTCGCCCTCGGTCTGGTCTACTGGCTGTACGGTCGCGATCTGGATGCCACCTTGCGATTCATCCGTGGCAAGTTCGCAGAGGGTGCACCGATTGTCGCCAAAGCGAATGAGGCAGCGTTGCGGGCCGGTTGGTCTTACGGAGAGACAATTGAGGCCTTTGGAAACAGTTATCAGGTGGAAGCTGCTGACCTGCCGCCCGGACATTACCGAAACATTATGGGCAACCAGGCAATCGCCTTGGGGTTGGTGGCAGCAGCGAATCGAAGCAACAAAGAAGTGTTCTATGCTTCTTATCCGATTACGCCGGCCAGCGATATTCTGCATGAAATGGTCAAGTACAAGAACTTTGGCGTCTGCACGTTTCAGGCCGAGGACGAGATCTCCGCAGCGTGCTCGGCAATCGGTGCGGCCTACGGCGGTCTCATGGCGGTGACCACTTCGAGTGGTCCAGGCATCGCGCTCAAGGGCGAAGCGATGGGGCTGGCGATGATGCTGGAACTGCCGATGATCATCATCAACGTTCAGCGAGGTGGTCCGAGCACTGGTTTGCCGACGAAGACTGAACAATCCGACCTGCTGCAGGCGATGTTTGGTCGCAATGGCGAAGCGCCGCTGCCGATCATGGCGGCCTGCAGTCCCGGGGATTGCTTTGAGATCATCCAGGACGCATGGAAGATTGCACTGGACTTGATGGTGCCGGTGATTGTGCTGTCTGATGGTTACATTGCCAACGGCTCCGAACCGTGGCTGATCCCGGACGTGAGTCAACTGGAACCGTTCACGATCACGCATCCGGAGTTGGTTCCTGATGATGCACCATTCCTGCCCTACGAGCGGAATGATCTGTTGTCCAGACCGTGGGCCATACCTGGTACGCCTGGCCTGATGCATCGGGTGGGGGGCATTGAAAAGGAGAATGGCACGGGAAACATTTCGTATGACCCGGACAACCATCAGAAGATGGTGGAAATTCGGGCTCAGAAAGTTGCCAACGCTGCAAGGCTGCTGCCGGAACAGGTTGTGATCGGCCCCCAGAGCGGTGAGCTGTTGGTCGTTTCGTGGGGCGGTACATATGGATCCTGCCTGACAGCTGTCCAGCAGGCACAACGCGATGGTCGCGCTGTGGCTCATGCCCACATTCGCTATCTCAACCCGCTGCCTGCCAACCTTGGTGAAATTCTTTCGCGATTTGACAAAGTGCTGATTCCTGAACTGAACTCCGGGCAACTGCGAATGCTGATCCGCAGCCGGTATCTTGTCGATGCGATTGGCTTGAACAAAGTCAAGGGGCAACCATTTATGGTCTCCGAAGTGTATGCACGAATCTGCGAACTGTGTACTGCTTTGTCTGCTGAGGTGGCCGTCACCGTATGAGCCAGATGAGCCAGAAAGGCACGTAACTGGTATGTCCAATCCTTCCTGCTGTTTTCCTTCCCGATGTTTTCCTTCCTGAATCCCTCAATTCTTCCCAGGTGAATTCCATGAGCACTGCTCTTCCGGTCCTGACGTCGTCGGATTTTACGAGTGATCAGGATGTCCGCTGGTGCCCCGGATGCGGCGACTACTCAATTCTGGCACAGATGAAGAAGGTCCTGCCCGAGATCGGGGTCGCCCCGGAAAAGACTGTCTTTGTGTCGGGCATCGGCTGTTCCAGTCGCTTTCCGTATTATATCAATACTTACGGCATTCATTCGATTCATGGTCGCGCGCCTGCGATTGCCACGGGTCTCAAAGTATCTCGGCCGGACCTGACCGTCTGGGTCATTACCGGCGATGGCGATGCCCTGAGTATTGGTGGCAACCACTTTGTGCATGTGATACGCCGCAATCTGGATATCAACTACATCCTGTTCAACAATCGCATTTACGGTTTGACGAAAGGTCAGTACTCGCCGACCAGCTTCGAAGGTCAGGTCACCAAGAGTACGCCGATGGGAGCGGTCGATCATCCGTTGAATCCGATGATGCTGGCTCTGGGAGCCGGGGCCACGTTTATTGCTCGTTCTGTCGACTCGAATATCAAGCATCTGGCATACACTCTCAAACGGGCGGCCGCACATAGAGGGACGTCGTTTGTCGAAGTCTATCAGAATTGCAACGTCTTTAATGACGGGGCTTTTGGCTACGCCCAGGACAAAGCGACCCGCGAGGATGCGACCATTGAACTGGAACATGGCAAACCGTTGATCTTCGGGAAAAACCGCGACCGGGGAATTCGCCTCAATGGACTGTCGCCCGAAGTTGTCGATCTCAATACATCAGGCATTCAAGAGGATGACCTGCTGTTTCATGATGAGCGTGGCGATGTCATGCATGCTTTCCTCATGGCCCGTTTGCTGCGACCTGACTTTCCGGAACCAATCGGAGTTATCCGAGCTGTTCCGGCACCGACCTTCGAGGAGGGGGTGCGAGACCAAATCGCGGAAGCCACTCAGAAGCGAGGCAAGGGCGACCTGCAGAAACTGCTCGCCAGCGGTGACACATGGCGAGTTCCTTCCCGTACGTCCTGAGGCTGATATCCGGGCGATCATTCATGCAGCCGAGGATGGCACATTCGTTTAACCGCGTGGGCAACGCCCCGCGCTTCGTATTTCAAATCT
>JANOUN010000064.1:0-8704 GCA_031416875.1 Planctomycetota bacterium
CTTCGACAACTTCCGTGAAATGTGGGCGTATCGCGACTGGGTGATTAAGGCATTCGATCAGAACATGCCGTTTGATGAGTTCACAATTGAAAACCTTGCCGGCGACCTGCTGCCGAACGCGACGCTCGATCAGCAGGTGGCATCCGGTTTCAACCGCTGCAACATGACGACCAACGAGGGCGGGATCATCGACGAAGAGTACGCCGTGCTCTACACCCGCGACCGTACGGAAACAGTGTCGGCCGTCTGGATGGGGCTTACCGCCGGGTGTGCCACATGCCACAGTCACAAATTTGATCAGCTCAGCCAGAACGAGTTCTATCAGGTGGCTGCGTTCTTCAATAACACGACGCAAGCCGTTCGCGACGGAAACATCAAAGATACGCCGCCGATTATTGCGGTGCCGATGGAAGCCGATCGAAATCGGTTTGAAGCTCTGCCGCCGCTGATTACGACCGCTCGGGCAGCTGTTGAAGAACGACGCACGGCCGCGCGATCCGAGTTCGATGCCTGGGCAACCAGTGCAACTCCTGCGACGCTGGGTGAACCGGTGTCTGCGGAAGGACTGCATCTGCTGGCAGAATTGAACGAGGGCGACGGCAAGTCGCTGGGCTTAACCCTGGATGACAGTCCTGTTGACGTGACGCTGAATGATTCTGCCAGTTGGACAGACGGCTTGAACGGCAAGGCGCTCAAAGTTCAGGGGGCTGCTTGTGAACTGTCCGATGCTGGCGATTTCGAAGGCGATCAACCGTTTTCATGCGCGGCATGGATCAACGTTCCGGCAAATGACGGCAACGGTGCGATCTGTGCTCGGATGGATGCAGGTCCCGGGTATCGCGGCTGGGATTTCTGGATGCAGCAGCGCCGCATCGGAATGCACATCATCAGTGCATGGCCAGAGCAGGGCATGAAGGCTGTGAGTACGGCTCAGGTGCCAGCGAACGAATGGGTGCATGTTGCCGTGACATACGATGGTTCGCGCAAGGCGTCTGGCATTCAGATTTTCATCAACGGAGCGGTGCAGGAAAAGAACGTCGAAAACGATAAGCTCGACGGCTCGACAATTCGCACGGAAACTCCCTGGAAGATCGGATCGCGCTCCGTGAGCGAACCGTTTACCGGATCGATCCAGGATCTGCGAATTCAGAGGCGTGTGCTGTCGGCAGCCGAAGTCGATTCACTGGCAAAACTCAGCCGGTTTCAGGGGACACTGGCAAAGGCCGTTGATCAGCGCACGGCTGAAGAATCAAATGAACTGTACAATTTCTGGCTGAAGAAATTTGATCCAGCCTTTACCGAACGAACCGCCAGCCTTGCAGCACTGGAAAAAGAAGAAGCCGACATTCGAGCCCGTGGCACGATCGCGCATGTGATGCATGAAAAGAATGATCCGGCAACGGCCTATGTCTTATTCCGAGGCGAGTACGATCAGCGTCGCGATCAAGTGTCTCCTGAGACGCCCAGTGCGTTTCCCCCGTTTCCGAAAGACGCGCCTCGCAATCGGCTGGGTTTTGCGAAATGGCTGCTGCAGCCTGAGCATCCGCTGACGGCGCGCGTCACGGTCAATCGGTTCTGGCAGGAAATTTTCGGCACTGGACTGGTTCGCACGACGGATGACCTTGGCGTGTCGGGCGAGATTCCGATCAGTCAGGACCTACTCGACTGGCTCGCGGTTGAATTCCGTGAGGGCGGCTGGGACATGAAGAAACTGGTCAAGCTGATTGTGATGTCCGCGACGTATCGGCAATCTGCCGTCATAACTCCTGAAAAACTGGATAAGGATCCGGCCAACCGGCTGCTATCGCGCGGACCTCGGTTCCGCATGGATGCCGAAATGGTGCGAGACTACGCATTGCAAGTCAGCGGCCTGCGGGTTTCAACGATCGGCGGGCCGAGCGTGAAGCCGTATCAGCCGGAAGGCGTCTGGGAATCGATCGCCATGACCGGCAGTACGACGTCTCGGTATGTTCAGGACACCGGTGACAATCTTTACCGCCGCAGTCTGTACACATTTGTCAAGCGGATGGCACCACCGGCGTCGCTGGATATCTTCAACTCGCCCAACCGGGAGCAGTGTACCGTTCGCCGTGAACGTACCAACACGCCTCTGCAGGCATTGGTGACGATGAACGATATCCAGTTTGTCGAAGCCGCTCGTCGACTTGCTGAGAACGCGTTGAAACAGGGCGGGACGACCGACGAACATCGCCTGCAATGGGCCGGCCTGCGTTTGCTGTGTCGCGAATTCCGACCTGAGGAACTGCAGATCCTCACGGAATCACTCGGCCAGCTGGCGGCGTTTTACGCCGGTCATGCCGCAGAAGCGGCTGAGCTGATCAAGACGGGCGAATCCAAACCGGACGCCAGCCTGGATGCGACGACTCTGGCGGCATGGACGATGTTGTGCAATGAGATAATGAATCTGGATGAAGTGCTGAATAAGTAGGGTGCGTGAAACGCACCGTTGCAAATGGTGGTTGCCGGGAGATGGTGTGTTGCGCTACGCTTCACACACCCTACAAACTGTTTATACGCCACGGCGCGGGCTTGTCCCCGTCGAGTAATGATCAAAACCAGTCGGGGTAATGAAACGTAACCTGGCCACCATGCGGCTTGCCCGCATGGAGCCTTGATCCCATTGATTACCGCTCTACGGAGTCAAGCTCCGCAGTGGCGAATCGAATTCTTCTTTCTTTTCTGGTGATGATCATCGCTCGACGGGGGCAAGCCCCATCGTGGCGGACAAAACGCATCAAATCCAAAGAACGATTACCGCCGACTGCCGCCGAACCGCTCCAACAGGAAACACACACAATGAACGCCTTCGAACAATTTCGCCTGAACATGACCCGCCGGTACTTCTTTTCTCAGGGCTCAAACGTCATCGGTGCGGCGGCACTGGCGTCGTTGATGGGTGTGCCGCTGAAGGCTGAAGCAGCCGGAAGCAAGAGCGGCTATCTCGGTGCGGTGCCGCCGCATTTTCCGGGCAAGGTTAAACAGGTGATCTACCTGCACATGGTCGGAGGACATTCGCAGCTGGATCTATTTGACTACAACCCGCAAATGAACGACTGGTACGACAAAGATCTGCCGGAATCCGTCCGTAAAGGGCAGCGTCTGACGACGATGACGTCCGGACAGGCTCGGTTCCCGATTGCACCTTCGAAGTTTCAGTTCGAGAAGGTCGGGCAGTGCGGGATGTGGGTCACGGAACTGCTGCCGTGGACGAAAAAAGTCGTCGATGACATGTGTTTTGTCCGCAGCATGTACACGGAGGCCATCAACCATGAACCCGCCATCAGTCTGATGCAGACCGGCAATCAGGTCACAGGGCGGCCGTGTCTGGGCAGCTGGACGTCGTACGGCCTTGGATCACTCAACGACAACCTGCCGTCGTTTGTGGTGATGGTGGCGCGGCCCACGAATCAGGAACAGGTGCAGGCAATCTCGGCGCGACTTTGGTCTTCCGGCTATCTGCCGGGCGAATATGCCGCTACGTCGTTTCGATCGTCCGGTGATCCGATTCTGTTCATCAACAATCCCAGTGGTGTGCCAAGCAACGTGCGGCGGACAACGCTCGACGGATTGAATCGGCTCAACCAGCTGAATTTTGACCAGGTCGGCGACCCGGAAATCCGGACTCGGATTGCGCAGTATGAACTGGCGTATCGCATGCAGTCCAGCGTACCGGAACTCACGGATCTGGCGTCTGAGCCCGCTTCGACATATGAACTCTACGGCGATGAAGCGAAGAAACCCGGATCCCTTGCGAACACGATGTTGCTGGCTCGCCGCATGGTGGAACGCGGTGTTCGGTTTGTGCAGATTTACCACAACAACTGGGATTCCCACGCCAATGTTGCCGGTCGTCTGCCGGATCAGTGCCGCGACCTTGATCAGGCAACATACGGTCTGATCACAGACTTAAAACAACGCGGGATGCTGGATGAGACATTGATCATCTGGGGCGGTGAATTCGGGCGCACGATTTATTCACAGGGCGGACTGTCGAAGGAGAACTACGGACGCGACCATCATCCTCGCTGCTTCACGATGTGGATGGCAGGCGGCGGATTCAAAGGCGGAACGATCTACGGCGAGACGGACGACTTCAGCTACAACATTGTCCGGGACCCGGTCCACATTCGCGACTTCCATGCGACCGTATTGCATCAACTGGGCTACGACCACGAACGCTTCAGCTTCAAATATCAGGGCCTCGATCAACGCCTCACCGGCGTGCTGCCGGCGAAGGTAATCAATGAACTGATTACATAGTTGAACGGATCCCAAAGCGACCGGGCGTTGTTTGCGGTGCGGTGCTTCCATCGGAATGCGAGTCGCGGAGCGACATCGCCTACGTAGCTCAGTCGCTCCGCCGACTGAGATTCATTGCCAGCAACACAGCGACGCCTTCACGGGCGGATCATGCTCACCACAACCCGGCGTTGTTTTCGCACGAGCGTGACCAGCAATACTCGGCACTTCTCTCAACATCCTTGATTGGTTTGCAATTCGCGATGATTCTCAAGGCTCCATCCTGTCAAGTCACATTGGATAGCCCCATGTTTTCACAAACACCAATTCACACCGTTCCTCCGCGTATTACAAGGATCGCACCCAGTCCAACTCATCTACGGCTGCTACTTTGATGACCGCCTGGTAACATCAATCAGCTTTCGCAGATGTTCCCCGGTGTTGGGGATGACTGGCGCGAACCATGTCAGGCCGCAGCCGTCACGGGCCGGATCGACATTGTTGTCCGGGCAGTTGGCAGAGTTTCTGAAGTAGCCATGTTTGAGGAAATATTCGGTGGGAACCCCTTTCGTTATGGCGTGAAGCGGCTCGACGGCGCCCAGTACTTCCGGTGTTTTGCCGAGCACACGGCGAATCAGCCACGCCACCGCAGGGACGCGCCGCGACCATCGAAGGATGCGTCTGATTTTTGTCAGGTTCCTGTCGTGAATCACATGCAGCGAGGCGGTATGTCTCAGCTGCTGCTCGATCCTTTTCCTGCTGGCTTTCACCTGAGCGTTCGTGCCGTAGAGGGCAAATGCAAATGACCACGGAGCGATGCCGTGCTTATCACGGATGCTGGTGATCTGGTCCGACTGCAGCTGCCCTTTCACTGACGCGACGTCCTGCCGAGCAAAAATCGCCAGATTGACAATATCGTTGGCGATATGCACTTTGGACTGAATGGTTCCCTCAAGCTGCAGCTCGCGAATCCTGTCCAGCGTCGGAAAAATGTCTTCAGTACGTTCGATGTCGCCCAGAATTGAGATGTGTTGTTGCGGACGCGGCATCAGCCAGATTCCGGCGTTCAGCACAATTCCGAAATTCGACTGGCTGAAGATTCCCTCAAGGACAGGTCCCGTACCCCATTTGTGACAGTGGAACGTGGGTGACTGATCGTCGAAGACGGCACCGGTTCTGATAATACTTCCGTCGGCCAGCATCACCTCCAGGCCACACAGGCAGCCGAAGTGATCGCCGTAGGGAGTGAACCCCACACCTCGCTTGAGCGCATTGCCGATTACGCTTCCTTCCGGAGTACTGTCGGTGCAGTCGGTCCACAGCCCGTGGTGATGTTGCGAAAGGTATTCATGCAGTTGTCGATAGCTGACTCCTGGCTCAATGACTGCAAACGCCAGAGGTCGTCAACGCTGATGATGCGATTCATTCGCTCCAGCACAATGCAAACCGAGGCCCCCGGAGTTCCTGTGGCGGCTCCGTAACCCCAGTTCCTGCCCCTGCTCAACACGTAGACCGGGACGCCGTGCTGACTTGCGAGCCTGATGATGACGGACAATTCGTCCTTGCAGGCGGGGTACACATACACCTGCGGTGGAAACGATCGGTGCTGGGTCACTGCGCCCAGTCGAGACACCTCGTCTGCTCCCGCGACGACCTGTTCGTCGGGCAGAAACTGACGCAATTCAGCGAGCAACTTTCGAAAGCCGACATGCCGCGTCTGTTGCAGGGGATCATCAGGAGGCAGGTTTCCCATGGCAATGCTGAATACACCTCACCGTAACCAAAGTGATTGTCACAGGGCAGATCGCCAACCTGCCGAACCCTGAGGGACTGTGATTTACAAAGCTCGCAAAGGACCGACCGTAAAAAAACAGTATCCAGGTTCTGCCAGCGGATCGCAAGGCGTTGTCGAAGTTGTCCCGGAAATGCCACGAAGAATCAGCGGGCCCGGCGATTGATGCAATCCTCTTCACGTGAGTCTAATTCCTCAGAATCATCATTCACGGCGAATGCTGCCGATCGTTTGACACGGATGGACGGATCGCACCGGAGTTGTTCAACAGCGAAGACGTTTCGAACGTTCGGGCTCTGACGGCGACTGTCAGTCCGAAGAACACGTCTTGCCGCCAGCGTCGATCCGGACTGCAGGGCTGAGCAAAGGAATTTCGATCTGCCAATCGTGGGGTTAGCTTCCAGCTTACCTTTGGCTGTCTGTCGCAAGCTGGCGGTCTGTTGATTTAGTGGTTTTTGCGCCTCATGGTCATACCAACCCGAAGCGCCAGCGAGGAATTCAGCGTTTCTGCCTCGCTGGCGCTTCGGGTTGGTATTGAATCAACAGACCGCTAGCAGCGTACGCCACGTTGGCACTCCCAATGTTCAGGCCGTGCTTCAACGTTTGAGTGAGTTGTCGGGAAAGGAATCCCATGCGCGCCTTCATCTGTTTTGTGCTGTGTTGTGCCAGTGTGTCTGCGTTGTCAGGCTGTCAGTGTTTTCGCTGCACTGACAGGGTCATGGATCATCTGGATGATCTGACGGACAAGAATGACTTTCATCGCGGCCTGGATCATATCTACTGTGAAAAGCTGGATGTGACTCGCTGGTGCATGAACGGGCCGTGCGTGCGGAACAACCGCCGCTGAGTTTCGGCGAAATTGACTGATCGAATCTGCAGCAGCGTGCCTGAGCCATACTTCTGTCCGTCAGTGATGCCGGAAAGATTGTTGTTACCGGTCGTACTTACCAATTGGCCTCAACGAGACCTCGCGACGATTCCGATAGTTCCGGTCAGGGGGATTGTGCGACATCTGACTTCCGGGGGGCCGGTTACAGAGTCGCATGAAACTGCATGTTTCTGGTTCAGTCGAACTCCGTCCGCAGCAGATTCTGTTGCAGGGGGGCCGGAGTTCGATGTGCGTCCGGGATGCAGTTGTCAGCTGATAAGGGGGGATTATGCAACTCCGGACACGCAGCACTGCGCCGCATGTGCGACACGAATTCTCTTTCAGGAATGGTCCGACGCATGCAATGTGGGCGTCAAATCCCTCAGATTCTTCCGTCACATCAGCACGCTCTGCGATAGTCGGCCTTTGTGTCAGACTGACGCGGTTTGTGGCGTTAGGGATCGCGGGGGTGGTGTTTGCCGCCACGTCCTCCAGTTGCTCGGGCGACCAGTTGAAGGAACTTGCAGAGAAGGTCGGCATCCGGATTCTTGCGGACGGCGAATCTTCAGCTGCAGCGGAAGAAGACGCACGCTCGAACATGCCGCTTAAAGGCATGTCGCAGGAAAACCGCCAGCGGGCTCAGCAGATTATCAAAGAACGCAGTCAGTTCCGGCGACTGCCGTCGCTGCAGTACACAATTGACGAACCGATGTTCCGGTATTTGCTCAGACATCCCGATGTGGCCGTCAGTACCTGGCGCGTGATGGGCATTTCGCGATTTGAAATGTGGCAGACGGGCGAAATGGAATACGAAGCGCAGGCAATTGATGGATCGGAAGGCATCGCCGACATTCTGTATCAGGACGACAACCAGATGGTCTTCGTCTGTCAGGGCAGCTACCACAATCCGCTGCTGCCGCGTCCGATGGAAGCATCTGCGCTGATCTGGTTTCGTGCGGTCTACGCGCCAAATGCGGAAGGGACGCATGTGGTCACGCAGAAGGCGGACGTGTTTGTGCGGTTTCCTTCCAGCAGCGTGTCAGCGATTGCGAAAGTGCTGACGCCAGTCCTGCATTCCCTGATGGACCGCAACCTGTTTGAGATTTCGCTCTACGGCAGCATGATGTCCCGCGCCGTGCGCGACGAGCCCGAATGGGTTGTCCAAGTCGCGCAGCAGATGGAAGGCGTGCTTCCACAGCGTAAGGGCGAATTGATTGAAGTCGCAAGAAAACCTCGAAACGTGAATCGCAATGGGAAGCTGGGTCGATCCACGATGCCTGCGGCGGATCGCGTTCTGATCCAGTCTCCTCAGCTGCTGTTTCTTGATCCACCGGAAGAAAGCGAAGTCGCTGCTGTGTCGGCAGCTTCCGCATTACCTGCCGCAGGAAGTCCCGCTTCAGGGCTGGCCACTGAAAATGCGTCGGCAACCGGAAAAAACAAGGTTCCCGTGCGCACCGTCTCCACATCTTCCTCCCCCGGAAACCTGATGTTGATTACGACAAAAGGTTCTTTGACGGCCGACAGTCCGAAGCCCTCCGGGAATACTGGCACGGCGAATGAACAAGGCAAACGCTCCGACGGCGGTTTTCACCTGCAGCCCGTCGTCGTGCCCCCGACTGGACCGACCGCAACCGGTCCAGTCGGCAGCGAATCACCCGGCTCTGCGAATTAACCCAGGTTCAGAATGGCATCCGAGTTTTGAAATTCGTAGGGTGTGACAAGCAGCTGACAAGCTGCGAAGGCACACCACATTTGCGCTGAATCCTCGGTGTGCCCGCGCTCGC
>JANOUN010000065.1:0-7670 GCA_031416875.1 Planctomycetota bacterium
CTCAGCAGTCCCCTGCACTTCGATAAATTTGCCGGTACCGGTCATCACGACGTTCATATCGACCTCGGCTGTACTGTCTTCTATGTAGTCCAGGTCCAGCACGGATTCGCCGTTGACGACGCCGACACTGATGGCAGCAACCGTGTCGAGCAGCACTGGACGTGGCAATGCCAGTTGATGAATGACATCAGCCAATGCAATAAAACCTCCCGTAATGCTCGCGGTTCGAGTGCCTCCGTCAGCCTGCAGGACGTCGCAGTCGATCGTGATCGTGTTCTCACCCAGGGCCGCAAAGTCCACAACAGCTCGCAAACAGCGTCCGATGAGTCTTTGGATCTCCGTGGTGCGGCCGTCCACTTTGTTTCGGTCGCGCTGCTTCCGAGGCGTCGTACTGCCGGGCAGCATGTTGTATTCCGCCGTGACCCAGCCCAGCGCTGGATCGCCCTCTTTCCGCGGCTTCCGCCAGGGCGGCAGAGTACGTTCCAGACTGGCCGTACACAGCACCATCGTATTGCCTGCCTCAATCAACACACTCGCCGCTGCAGTTTTCACGAACCCTCGCTGAATTCGAACGGGGCGCAACTGGTCAAACGCCCGATCGTCGTGACGAGGCATAGTGGTTTCTCCGGATGGAACGGATGGAATGAGTGGATGGTCAAGTGCGGCGGATTGTATCGCGGATGGATCTTCGTGCGCGAAGGCACCTTTAAGACGGTGGGCTAGTGCGACGTCAATGCTTGATGATGGGTAGGCCGGACCAAGCGCAGCGCAGTTCCGGCAGGTGTCTGGCAATTGCCGGAACGGCGCTGCGCTTGGTCAGGCCTACAGACTCTACGCAGCTCTGGCGGCGGCGATATTCGGCACTTTATCCTGCCACGACCATTTCGCCATTCCCGCCAGCACGCGGTCGGCCACTTCCAGGGCTTTCACGGCGTCTTCACCGGAAACTCGAGGCCGGGCGTTTGTCCGGATGCAGCGGACAAAATCAGTCAGCTCGGCCGTGAGTGCATCTGCGCTCGAGGCCTGCAGCGTTTCATTTGTAATCCACTTTGTGAACACTTCATTCTTCAGGGTCAGTGGATCCGGCGTTGCCGCGATGATGTGATGCACCAGACTCGGATTCGCAGCCAGCGGCGCGACAGGCTGCCAGGAACTCACTGTGCGTTGATTGAGATCCGCAGTCACGCAGCCGTTTGTGGAAAAGACCTGTATTGTGCGCTCAGGTACGGGGCTCATGCGGCTGGCCGTAATGTCGGCGATAATTCCTGACGAAGTCTTCAGGCGAGCAACCGCCATGTCTTCGTGTGGTCCGAAAGTCACAGCGCCAAACGCATCGACACTGGTAATTGAATCTCCCGTCAAGGCCAGTACCAGATCGATATCATGAATCATCAGGTCATGAACAACGCCGATGTCCGTCGAACGAAATGTGTAGGGACTCATGCGCTGAGCGCGAATATAAAGCGGTCGATCAATCTTCTGTTGCAGCAATTCAAACGCCGGATTAAAGCGTTCGACATGCCCGACCTGCAGGATGGAACGGCGAAATGCGGCCATGCGCTGCAGTGCCTGAGCGGCCTGAAGACTGTTTGCGAGCGGCTTTTCCATGAGCACGGGAATTCCGGCTTCCAAAAACGGGAGCCCGACTTCCTGATGATAAATCGTCGGCACCGCAATCACGACTCCCTGCACAACTGGCAGGATCTGATCGGGAGACGCAAACCACTGCGTGCCATGCTTTACGGCAATCTCCCGCCCCTGCTGTTCACGGGAATCGACGACGCCGACCAGTTGGACGTCAGGCATGGTGGAAAGAATTCGAGCGTGATGCTGCCCCAGGGCTCCGACACCAACGACTGCCAGCTTAACGCGATTCATGCGGCCTTGCGTTCCTGTGAAGAGTGCGTCTGAGTTTCCGCAGCGGCCGGTTTGTGGCGAATCGCTTCACGCGCCCGCCCCAATTTTCCGGCACGCTGATTTTCGACAAAAGTCAGCAGCGATGAAAGTTCCATCGGAATCACGCCCTGCAGAGTCTCATCAAAATGCTGATGAACCTCAGCCAGCGGACGATTACGACGATACAACAGCCGGAACGCTTCCTTGACGACTTCGATTGTGGAATTCGAAATCCCTGCGCGTCGCATGCCGACGATGTTGATTGTTTTCAGTTCAGGGTTATCGCTGCCGGCGGCCAGCATGAACGGAGGTATGTCATGCGGAACACGACAGCCCCCGCTGATGAAGCTCAATCGACCCACTGTAGAGAAGTGATGTACGACCGAATTGCCCGACACAATCGCACTGTCGTGAACATGCACATGTCCGCCGAGCAGAACACCATTGACCAGAATGACGTTGTTGAAGATGCGGCAGTTGTGAGCGATATGACTGTTGGCCATGAACAGATTGTGGTTGCCGATGCGTGTGATTCCGTCTTCTTTCTCAGCACCACGATTGACAGTAACGCCTTCGCGAAAACAATTGTTGTCGCCAATCATGATTTCCGTCTCGGAATCCTGCCAGCTGACATCCTGCGGATCGCCGCCGATCACGCAATTCGGCCAGAAACAATTGTTGTTGCCGACAGTCGTGCGACCAATGATCACGACGTGACTTTTCAGGTGAGTCCCGGCACCAAGTGTGACGTGCGGACCAACGACGCAGAACGGGCCGATCACGACGCCGTCTCCCATCCTGGCGGAGGGATCAATCTGCGACATCGGGGAAATTCTTGTTTCCATAGTGATCATCCTGATCAATTAAATTCGGAAGAAATCCGTTTCTTCAGATTGTTCATCCATTCGCCGCAAAACTGAACTCATCCCGCCCGCTGCAACAGTGACTGGCAGACTTCGATCATCGACAACGTTTTGGCCATCACATGATTCAACTTGTGGCCACTCCGGCGAGCCACCACGCGTCCGACATAGATGCGACCACTCAGAGCCAGATCTCCGATGCAGTCCAGAATCTTGTGCCGAACCGGTTCATCCGGCCAACGCAGTTTGTTATTAATCACGGATCCGTCGGCGTAAACACCACGAGATCGCGGCTGGTTAAATGTCGCCCAAATCCCATTTGCTGCAACGCAGCAACTTCGTCCTGCAGGATGAAAGTGCGGGCTGCGGCGATGTCCCGCAGAAAGGCTTCTGGGGTAAGTTCTACGGAGAACGACTGCGACGAAATGACAGCTTCGGGACCATAGTCCAGGCGATAATCGACGGTGGCATTTCCATCGTGCGCTGGAATCACTTCAATCCATTGCTCACCGGCCCGATCGTTGACGCCCTGTGAGTGTTCAACCGACAGCAGTGATCGCGTCGGGGATTGCTGAATCAATCCCGCAGCGAGAATTGCCTCACAAAACGGCATGCTGGATCCATCGACTGCCGGGACTTCAATCGCATCGATTTCCACCAGACAGTTATCGACCTGCAACCCCGCCAGTGCGGCCATCAGGTGTTCCACAGTTTCGACAACCGCACCACTGCGTGATGCAAGGACAGTGCGGCGTGCAGCGGATCTGACATTATCGACATGCGCCGCGACTTCTGGCCGATTTTTCATGTCCACTCGCCTAAACACGATGCCGGTGCCTGGTTCTGCCGGGTGCAGACGCACTTTGACATCGACGCCGTGGAAGAGTCCTTGACCTGCGATCAGCGCGGGACGCGAGAGTGTCTGCTGTTGCGAGCGGTGAGTCCGTTCAAAACTCATAAGCTGGCTTCCCCAAAAATTCAGCATCAAACCGGCAGCGGAAATCCGGAAAGATTCCACTGCCGGCTATTCTGTGTGGACAACGTGGCCGATCGACTCCGCGCTCACCTTATTTCAGAGCTGGTGCGCGCCCGGTTTCGCTCGTCGCTGATGCAGCCTTCACAGGAGGCCGGGATCCAGCTGTGGATTCATACTGCTTATTCAGGGTCTGCAGCACCACATCGGTAATATCGTCTTCGACACGGTGGAAGACCACCTGCTTGTTCATCCGCTGCACAGCTTCTGAGGGCGCTGTCTCGTCGTTGATATCCTTGCGGTCAAAACGAATGACCACGGTGAACTTGGCGAACTCAGCATATTTCTTCACCATGCTCGTCGTGTCTGCATAGATCACTTTGAACATTTCGGATTCGCGGCGAGCCAGCTTACGCTGCGTGGCAGCGCGGAACGCTTCGAATTCACCCTTGGCATCGAGCAGAGCTTTTTCGCCCTGTTCGTACTGAGCACTGCCGGGTGCCAGCTTGGATTCAATCATTTCCTGCTGCATCTTCTGCATCCGCTCAACCATCAGCTTGGCTTCCGCGTCACTCTTTTCGATTTCGGCCTGAAGCTCGGCACGCATGTCCTCAAACTTCTTGTAGCCCTGAAAGACTTCCGCCATGTCAACCAGTCCGACTCGGTGCGGGGAGGCATCCTTCGGGGCCGCGGCGGGCTTCGCTGCGTCCTGAGCAAAGATCGGGGAAGCAAAATTGACTGCGACTGCTGCGAGCAATGCAACGACGATTTTCATCACGGTGAGGGCACTCCTTTGCCAATCTGATGCCCCCGATTCCGTGGGGCGGATAGTGCGTTTATGCAGTCCCTGAAGCGATTCAAGGATCGGCGGGTTTTCGCAGACTGCTGAAATGCGGTCAATACGAAGGAATTGCAAAAGTCCAGCCGTTCCTGGAGCGGAATCCACGTTGACGCTCAAAATCGGCAGATTCTGCCCCGAAATGACAATTGCATACTTCGCAGTTTACGCATTTTACCCTAGCGCGGCGAAGCCGCAAATCCGAAGTCCGAATTTCGAAATCCGAAAGAACAACGGTCGAAAAGATGCGCGCAAAATGCGCAGTTGTTGGAAAGAAAGAATCTAATGCAAGCGACTGGCAGATCGCATTGGACCCATTTGTCATATTCATCCTATTGTTTCAGCCATGCAAGCAGCGCGATTTCCCCACAAAAGCTGTTCCCACTGGCGTGGACTTAAGCAATCCGACTGGCGAGCGGGGTACGTAAGTGCCCTGATTTTCGCATCATGCGCGACAAATCAGGGGATTCACATCCCCCGCTCGCCTTAAGTCCACGCCATTGAAGGCGGTGCCAGCTTGGGCTTGCCGCCGAATTCCATAAAGTCAGGCTATCGCCATTCAAAGCCATTTCAAACCTCAAGGAGTCACGGATGACTCGCCGTCTGCCGCATTTCACACTTGCATTCCTCTTCATTTCTCTCTGGGTCCACACTGCCTCAGCGTTTCAGAATGAGAGTTTGCCGGACTTCGGCGATAACTTCAACCTGTCTGAACCGGAAGTTGATGACTCCGTTGCACAGCCAGCTGAATCAACCAAACGAATACCATCGACTGGCAAGAAGAGAGTGGCCGCAACGACGCCGACAGATGAAGCACAGATCGAATCCGTCGTGCCAGTGAGACCGGACGACACAGACGACATGCCGAGCGGACCTCCGGCATCGCCATCAACACCGCGTCGTCCGTTGAATCGAATGCCTTCGCTTCGCCCTGCGGAAGTGACAACGTTTGAACTTCGCGAATTCGATCCGCCCGCCGAGCCGTTCTTTTCCGCAGCGATTCCAAGAACTGTCGCAATCACCAACGATGGCAGTCTGAATGACGTCTGCAACGTCGGTCCATTGACATGGGTGGTTGGCGAACGCGGCGTCATCTGTTTTTCCGATGACGCCGGAGCCACATGGACCACACGAATTACGCCGTTCGAATGCAGTTTGAAGTCCGTCTGCTTTCTGACAAACACCATCGGTTGGGTCGCTGGCCACAGGACTCAGCCGGGCACATCGTCACAACAATCCGCCGTACTGCTGCACACACGCGATGGCGGCAGATCATGGACGGATCTCACGGTCAATGCCGGCCAGAAATCCGTCGGCACATCGACTGTGTCAGCGGCCGCGTTGCCGGGCATAAATCATGTTCAGTATTTCGGGCTGGAGAGTGCTGTCGCCGTCACTGCTCCGATGCGGAATCGAAGCGGCCACGCCATCTTTCGCACCGACGATGGCGGCAGGACATGGTCTCCGATTCCGTCGGATCAAGCTGGCGGGCCCTGGCTGGGGGCACAGTTTCTTAGTGAATCCGACGGCATCGTTGTCGGGCAGCATCAAAGTTACGCAGCTGTCGTGGCCGATCAGGCAGTGACCATCAATCGCCCGGAACCAACGCTCCGCGCGATCCGTGATGTGTCGCTGGACACTTCGGCATGCGGATGGATTGCTGGTGATGGCGGTTTCTTACTTGCGACCAGCGATGGCGGCGTCACATGGAAACCGCCTGCAGGCCAGATTCCGCGTGAGGTGACGGATCTGCTCGATTTTCACGTTGTCGCACATGCAGCCTCAACGATCCTGCTTGGGGGTAACCCCGGCGGATGTCTGCTGCATTCGACGGACAATGGAAACAGCTGGAAACTCGTGCCACTCCCGCTGACCGGTCGACTCAATCGACTGCATTTTCTGAATGAAACGGACATAATTGGCGTGGGAAGTCTCGGTCAGATTGTGCGATCGTCCGACAGCGGCAACACATGGCAGGCCGTTCGATCGGCGGGATTCCGAACGGGCGTGTTGAACATGATCAGCGACGCTGACAAAGCTTCGTGGCACCTTCTGTCGAACGTTTCGGCTGAACGGGGAATCCGCTCGGTCGCCATTCAACTTTCGCAGCCGCTCAGTCTGGAAGGCGCTGCGCTGCGGGATGGTGTTCCGATGTCGGACGTCTGCACTGCCGCCATCACACAGCTTGGCGGGAATGATACGAGTTCGCACTGGATGTTTCCGCGAACAAAACCCGAACATCATCGATCGTCGGAACAGCTTGTCGCGGAATGGAACCGGCAGAACGACGGCCAGCTCAGAAAACTGCTGCCACTGCGAATCGCCCGCGATATCCGCAACTGGCGGCCGTCCGTGATCGTGATTGAATCTGCATCCAGCGACGACGCGATCACCGCGATTCTGCGCGATGTGATGCCGCTCGCCATATCGTTGGCCGCTGACGATCAGGCCGATGGCATCCAGCTGTCACAGTTGAGACTTTCGCCGTGGAAAGTTGATCGCGTTGTCAGCCGTGTTCCGGAGACCCAGTCGGCGGCACTCACCTGTCGCGACGAAGATTTGCTGCCTTCCCTGGGCACCACATCCGGCTTACTCATTGATGCCATCCAAAAACTCTTCGAACGAACAATCGAAACTGCGCCGGTGTCGGACGCCAAAGCGGGCTACGAACTATTGTCCGACGCGACTGACATGACCAGCATCGCAAGTCTGTTCGACAGCATCGACGACAATCTGAAATCTGACGCGCGCCGTCCGTACGATTTTCGCAGCCGTGAACAGATTGAAATCCTGAAAGCCACGCTGCAGACAGCACATCTCGAATCGACTGCTCTGAACGGTCATATGCAGTCGGCTCAAACCGAAGATGCATTGATCGCGCAGCTTTACGGCGTCGGAGCCCGTCTGCCGGCAACCATGGCGCTCAAGCAACTGCGGGATCTGGCGGAGATCAATCTGCAGCAGAACAATATGGAAGGCTATCTTGCCGTCCAGCAGGAAATCGTGCGACGCTATCCGACATTTGATGAAGCTCAGACGGCAGCGGAAATGCTGTTTCTGTTTTATTCCTCAGCAGAAGCTCGTCTCTATCGCCTGGGAG
>JANOUN010000066.1:0-2105 GCA_031416875.1 Planctomycetota bacterium
GCCGCGCGGGCTTTGGTCAGTTCATCATCGCGATCGCGAGTTCCGGGAATTCCCAACGCCACGTCCGCCGCGTGGGCCGCGATCTTGTAGGCCACGCAGCCCTGCTTGACGTCATCTTTTTTCGGCAGGCCCAGATGTTCCTTCGGCGTCACGTAGCACAACATGCTGGCTCCATGCCACGCGGCATTGGTCGCACCGATGCAACTGGTGATATGGTCGTAGCCTGGAAACATGTCCGTCACCAGCGGCCCGAGCACATAGAAGGGGGCACCGTGACACAGCGTCCGCTGCAGCTTCATGTTGAATTCGATCTGATCGAGCGGCACATGCCCCGGTCCTTCGACCATGACCTGCACGCCTTTTCGCCAGGCACGTTCGGTGAGTTCTCCCAGTGTGGACAGTTCCGCCAATTGTGCCACATCGGTTGCATCCGCAAGTCCGCCCGGACGCAGTCCGTCGCCGATACTGAATGTCACAACATGCCGACGCATGACGTCACAGATGTCTTCCCAATGTGAATACATCAGGTTCTGTTTGTCATGATGAATCATCCACTTAGCCAGCAGCGAACCGCCACGGCTGACAATACCAATCAGTCGATCGCGCACGTATTTCAGATGCTCGTGCAACACTCCCGCATGAATTGTGAAATAGTCAACTCCCTGACGCGCCTGATGCTCCAGTGTCTCAAGCACCATTTCCATGGTCAGGCTTTCAATCCGCCGACCGATGATCATCGAATAGATCGGGACTGTACCAATCGGAACCGTACTGTTCCGCACAATGGCATCCCGGCACGCATCCAGGTCGCCGCCAGTGGAAAGATCCATCACCGTATCAGCGCCCCAGCGTTCCGCCCACTGAAGTTTTTCCACCTCTTCGTCAGTCCCGGATGAGACCGGTGATGCGCCCATGTTGGCGTTGATCTTGGTTCGCGACGCGCGGCCAATGCACATCGGTTCCAGTTGATACTTCAGATGCTGCTTATTGGCCGGGATCACCATGCGACCGGCAGCGACTTCATCCCGGATCTGTTCCGCCGTCAAGTGCTGTTCTCGTTTGGCCACACGGTGCATTTCTGGCGTGGTGATGCCCAGCCGAGCGAACTCAAGCTGCGTGCACGCTTCAAAGCCCGCCGGAGCCTGCCAAGCGTCAGCATGTTCATAGTTCTCTTCGAAGCCAGCCCGCAACGTCCAGTCGGCTGGCATGAAATCCCACGCCGTCTTGTCCGAAGGCCGCGGCATTCCGGGCGTGTCGGGTGACGAATACGTCAAGGCTCCTCGCCGTCCTGCAGCGATTCTCGGCGCGCGAGCGAAACTGCCAGGCGTGGTGCCAGCGTGGCTGCTGCTGGGGTCTGACGCCTCAATCTTTGGCAGAAACTCAGCAATTCGTTCGACGTGATTCAGGCTCATCAATTCTTCCCGGGGCGTAACTTTTTGGCTCAATACCGTGCACAAAGTGTGCGGTTTGCACACACGTTTGAATCGTACTCGTCAGCCAGCAATTTGCAACGAGTTGTTAAGCGAAAGAGCAGAAAGGCCAATCCTGCGAGTCAAGTTTTCGGTACGATGGCGGAATGAACGTATGTAGGATGGACATTCATGTCCGTCGCACGGCCACGAAACGCCGTCGAAGCGAAGGTTAATGTGCCTTGACAGCCGTTCGACAATGCGACGGTGCTTGGCGAATACCTCGGACATGAATGTCCAAGCTACAGGAATCGCAGCCTTGGACTATCACCTGAAACGGTGCCATCGACTGTCACGGCTGTGGGGAGAGACGACAATCAAGCGACGTCTCATTACAATGTCGCCGTCCATCACGGCTCCCGCAGTTCCTTTTTCGCCCCCCCCATCCAGCCACGCAGAGCACAATCGATGAATTATTCAACTCGACTTGTCCTGGCCATAGTCTCATCAATCCTGATTCTGAATTCCGACGCGTGCTGCCTCGCTGACGAGACGCTCAACAGCCTCAGCGAAGCCGAAAAACGCGGCGGCTGGAAACTGTTGTTCGATGGCAAGACCACCGAAGGCTGGCGCAGCTATCGTGCTGAGAAACTGAACGAAGGCTGGGCCGTGAAGGACGGTGTGCTTGACCGCGTC
>JANOUN010000067.1:0-3172 GCA_031416875.1 Planctomycetota bacterium
CTGCGCTGCAAACACACTCCCTTCGCTGCGGACCGAGAGCCGAGGAATCAGACGCTGCATTCCGCCTGGCTGATTGCTGTCGGCATCATCCATTTTGAGCATTGGCGCGGACGTCAGACAGGTCACATGATTCAGCACGACCTCTAGCGCACCTCGCGACGGCGCCATCGACGCATCGCCACGATTGTCGATGAGCGAACCATTGAGCGCGATGCCACAGTTTCGCAGCTGAATTCGTCCGCGTGCCTGCGAAGCGATCCGAATGCCATCCGATTCTGCTCGACAAATCACACGGTTGAGAGAGATTTCTGTTTCAGCGACTGCACCAGCTTCCGGCGCTGAAGCCTCACCGACCAGATCAAACAATGCCGCTGGCTGACCGTCGGAATTCCGGCAGTCGATCGACACGTTGGACAGTTCGATTTTGTTCGGCCCGGTGCAATGAAACAGACTCCAGCGATCCGCCGTGAGATCATCTCGCGCGACGACTCGCAGATCGATATCCAGGAGTGTTAACTTGCCGTTGCCACGCAAAGAAATCATCTGCCCCGGCGAAACGGTCCCTTCCGGAGCCCCGTCAAACACCAGGGTTGGCCGGCAACCTTCCGCGGCTCGAATGATCAGGTCCATGCCCACTATCCGCACAGGTGGCTGAGTCAGCAGATCGTCCGGATATCCGTTGTACCGCAACAGGACAACGTCGCCTGATCGCGCATCCGCAACAGCGGCCTTCAACGTTCGGAAGGACTCTGTCGCTCCCGTAGAACGCTGCAGCACAAACGGCCCCGCAGTCGCCACGCTGGTCGCAGCCGGCACCAGCTCCGGAATCTGTGGTTTACCGATCCCCATTCGCGCTATGGCAGAATTGAATGGATAAACCAGCGGTATCGGCAGTTGATCATATGTCAGAGGCGGATTCGCTGTCGTCCCTGGAGCTTCGCCGTTGGTGCCTGCTGCGTCCGAAACCCCTGTGCTGTTCACTGGTGCCGGGACATCTGAACCGTTCGCCGGAACGGTCACTGTCACCTCACCACCCGAGGCTGTCGCGCCATCGAAATCCGGAATGCGGCTCGCGGGCGGAAGCTGATCTACTTCGTTTCCGATGTCTCCCCGATCGATCAAAGCATTGCTGACATTCTCACCGGAAGGCGGAACGCGATGGAGAAAAACGGCCGTCAGACAGATGAGGAGCACGGACACAAAAACCCAGACCGCCCCCAGAGGCTGTCGATTCCCGGCAGGTCCCAGTTTTCTCCAGACGATGCCTTCCGCCGGTACGCTCTGCAGGCCCAGGATCTGCGCCATTTGAATAAGATCATTGAGCAGCAGACCAGGAGCCTGGTAGCGGGCGTCAGGATTATTGGCCATCATTTTGCGCATGATGGCTGCGATTTCTTCGGGCACGCCGCTGTTCAGCGTTCGCGGGTCCGGCGGTGATTTGCCCTGATGATCGAGCAGTTTTTGAAGAGCCGTGCCCTCCGGATATGGAGGCCGTCCCGTCAGCATGTGGTACATCGTACAGCCGAGCGAATAAATATCGCTGCGTCCGTCGGCATTCCGCGGATCGCGCGCTTGTTCCGGTGCGATGTAGTCGAACGTGCCCAGCGTCGTGCCGGCAACCGTGATGTCACCGATGGAATCTGTCGTGTCGCGGCGGGCCAATCCCAGATCGACCACCTTCACGCGCCCCGAGGTGGTGAGCATGATATTCGAGGGCTTGATATCGCGATGCACGATCCCGGCGGCGGCCGTATGATTCAGGGCCAGCGTGACCTGAATGGCATAGTTGATCGTATCCGATGGACTCAGCCGACCGCTTTCCACAATCAGATCACGGATCGTGCGACCGCTCGCGAATTCGTACGCGATGAAGTACAGCCCGTCCTGACTGCCTGCGTAGTAAACTCGCGCGATGTTGTCGTGGTTCAACTGCGCACAGGCTCTCGCCTCGTTACGGAAACGAGCGATCAGCGACGCATCCTGCGATGACGACGGGTGCAGAATCTTCAGCGCGACATCGCGGGCAAGTTCCAGGTCCGTGGCTTTAAAAACGGCCCCCATGCCGCCCGAACCCAGCCGCCCCGTAATTTCGAAATGCGCCAGTCGGATGCCGATTTCCTCGCCCTTGAAGACTCCACTCGATGGAAACAGGCGATTCCGGATCGCATCGCTGGCCGCAGTCGCTGAGGCAGATTCCGGCTTCAATTCTGCGCATGGCTGTTCCGGTGAACTGATCACCGTGTTTTCGTCGTCAGCTACGAGCGGCCGTTCCGACAGCGGCACATGCGCCGTAGCCGTGAGTGGTTCCGATGCTTCATTTGCACTAACTTGT
The DNA here is from genome assembly GCA_031416875.1 of Planctomycetota bacterium. Classification (GTDB taxonomy): domain Bacteria; phylum Planctomycetota; class Planctomycetia; order Planctomycetales; family Planctomycetaceae; genus SXXK01. The sequence goes on from JANOUN010000067.1 coordinate 2,333, forward strand.
GTCATTGTTGCACGGAACAGCGCCGAAAAAACCGAGCAGCATCGCGCAGACCGCGCACTATGCCAATTCAGGACTTTGTATGGTACTGCGAACTTCACTCCGAGTCAAAGAAGGCTAGAACATCTGTCCAGCATATGTCCTGCGAATAAGGACTGCGAACCGCTACGATCCGCACAATCCTGCTGCCGACTCTCCGAGTCGAGTTGCGATTCCTTTCGGTCAAGTGAAACTCAGATGAGGCGATTCATACTGCGCAGTTGAGGATGGCACATTCGTTTAACCGCGTGGGCAACGCCCCGCGTTTCGGCGTTTAAATCTCAAATCTCAAATACGAAATTTCAAATAGAACAATCGCGGCCCGCTGGGCACGCGGTTAAACGAGCCCAAAATCACACGACTTCGGATACGACGAATTGAGACTCATCAATGTTCGGTGATCTGAAAAGCTCCCGCATCATCATCGCCAAGGGATTCTTGTTTCTGTTCACCGGTTGTCTTGCTGTCGGACTTTTGATCGCGGATCACCCGGATGTCAGGACCGTCTTATTGCTGCTGATCACGGTCTGGAGTTTTTGTCGATTCTACTATTTTGCTTTCTACGTCATACAGCATTATGTTGATCCGACGTATCACTTTTCGGGCCTGACGTCGTTTGCGCGTTATCTGTGGGATCGTCGATCGAACGTCCGTTGATTTTCGCAGTGCCGAAGCACTCGTTGGAATAATTCGGGCCTAACACCAGCGTGAATCAGCCGATTGTAACTCCGTCGTCTAGAGTAGCGGCGTAGATTGTGAGTTGGAGTTCATCAATATCCAGCAGGCGGTAGAGTGGCCGCTTGC
>JANOUN010000068.1:0-2574 GCA_031416875.1 Planctomycetota bacterium
GTTGAATATTCCTGAGAAGATTTTTGGCAACGCATCATTTTGAGGCCGACTAAATGTAGGCCGACTTCGCCGAAGTCGGCACAGCAGATTTCAGCGAAATCTGCTTACTTGTTTCGGTTGCGGGCGAAGCCCGCGCCAAGAGAATTGTTGCATCTGCGGATCAGTATTTTGTGACGACATCGATCACCGTCGAAGAGCAACTTCGAGGCTGGCTCGCGGTCATCAATCGACAAAGAAAGCTTCCAACCTCCCGCTCAAACCTGTAACGCCTTCAACAACGCATCGCGGGCGTCGAGGTAGTAGTGGATGATGATGCGGGCGGCCAGATCGTCGGGGAGGTCGTTGAGTTGGCGGCGGCTGCTGATGGGCATGAGGATGCTGGCGGCTCCCTTGTCGATGGCGGCTTCCACGACGGCCACGGGGTTGAAGATCGTTTCGATGGAACCGCCCAGATTCAGACCGCCGGTAATTGCCAGACCGCCCTTGATGCTTTTCTGCAGGAGAGATGAGCAGAGCGCGAGAAGCACGCCGACGCCGACGGCCGATCCGCTTTTGGCGCTGTCGAAAGCCCGCAACTGGACTGAGAATTCATGCTGGCGGGGATCGCGGTCGCCGACAAGTTCCTTCGCACGCCCATACAGGTTTTGCTCAGCGCAGCGAACGCTCTCCTTGAAGGGCGGAGGAGCCGGCTGGTTCAGGATCTTCACACCGCTTCCCGGACCTTCCGTGATATCCACTCGAAACAACCCTGGGTTTTCATCACCGCTGCCGGGTGCGATCACCCAGACTTGCCCAGGCGGCAATGGATCTCCGCTAATGCTGTTCTCGCTGTAGAGCTCGGGTGTAGCCACAAATTGTTCGATTCCATCATCGCCCAGCGAATAACTGAACTGCGTGTTTCGAAACTCGGCGGACCCGATGCGTTTCTGCTGCTCTTTGACACGACGGCGGCACTCCAGAGCGATCCGCAATGCCCACTCCAGAACGTCTTCCGAAACAGGAATCTCCGGGTTGGGAGACACCAGCTTGATGAGTCCGCTCACTGTCTTCTGCACGCCGGTCGTGTCACGTCCGCTCAAGGCGCCGCCCAGATGGACCCGTCCCTGAAGTACGCTTTGACGGCTCTGGCGTCGCAACTGGCTCCAGCACTCGGACAGGAAGTCGCTGACGAGACCGAAGTGGTTCGTCAGCAGTTCGCGGCCCACTTTGGGCAAATCCCAGCCGGGAAGATAGGCGTGAATACGGTCCATGAAGGCGGTGTCGTCGCGCATTTCGGGCGGGAGCGGTCCGAACAGATGTCCCACCCGCTGTTGATGCTGCACATCGACATCGAAGTTCCCGACCATCATCACGCCGCCATCAGCGCGAATACTTTCTTTGCCGCGGCTGAACTCGCCGGACTCCATGTAGCCCTTCATGATGTTCACACCGTCCTTCTGGTCGAAGGAGACGCCCGAGATCTCATCGAAGCAGACCACATCATATTGGCAGACCAGACCACGTTGGCCGCTGGCATTGTTGACGAACATGCGTGCGACCGTCGCTTTGCCACCCGATATCAAGTGGGCATACGGAGAAACCTGCTGGAACAGATGGCTCTTGCCAGTGCCTCGCGGGCCAAGCTCAACCATGTTGTAGTTGCGTTCCACGAACGGGACCATCCGGAGCAGCATCATGTCCTGAGCACGGGGAGTCAGTTGTTCCGGTTCCATGCCGATACTTCGAATCAGGAATTCTTTCCATTCGTCTGTGGAAAACGCCTCCCGGCCCTTATAGAGCGCCGGCAGCACCTCGCGTTTGGACAGCTGAATCTCGCGCAGTGAATCAATCCCGAACGGGCGCCCGTTCTTCTCCTGGGCAATCGTCGGATCGTAGGCGAGTTCGACCTCTGCGTAGAAGCCGCCGGTGAGCATGCGTTCGTTGGCGTGGACCATCGCCGAACTGATCCGTACTTCATTCTATTGCAGGCTGGGCAGCGTCACGAGGAACGAATCCGTTGCGGCATCCAATCGGGCGGTGATGATGTCAATCAGCTTCACATGCCCCTTGTCTTTGGCACGGGCCTTGAATAATTCGTGTTCGCCGGCACGGATCGTTTTTTCGCCAAGCTGCCGCTCGACAATTTTGAGACCTTCAGCAATTTCCTCCGGATCCACCGAGGCGCAATAACGGCCCAGGAGGAATTCGGCCACGTAGGTTGGAACGGGATACTGCCCCTTGAATTTCCGCACCAGATCCTTGCGCACAACGTAGCCTTCAAATTCTTTCGCGGCGATCTTGTCAATCGCATCGATCTGTTCGCTCATAATCTCATTCTCCAATGGTGACAGATAAAGAATCAATCACCTGGTCATCTGCATTCAGCAGCACGATTTCAGCCTTTGTGCCAATCCGGGAGTCGTCTTCGAGATACACGGTTACCTTGCCCTCGGAAGTGATTTCGCGTGCCTGCTTGTCCGTCAGAAGTGAGGTGGACGAATCTGATCGAGTGTCCCGAATATCGACCCGAACATCTGCACAATCTCCACCGACCGACACTCGGCATTTTGCGCCTGTCCATTTCGCTTCCAGCAG
>JANOUN010000069.1:0-1633 GCA_031416875.1 Planctomycetota bacterium
CGTGAAAGAGTTTTTAACCGCGGATTTCGCGGATTTCACAGATAAACACACTGTAACTCATCCGTACTACTAACAGTTGATTTCTTGTTGTGCCGCGAAGATTATCAGCTTGCTCTCAACAGAAGGTGGGGCCGGTGCGACAAGAATATTGGTGACAGAAAAATGAATCGCAGAATGAAACTATTTATTGCTCCCATTTTTCTGTCACCAATTTTTCTGTCGCCTGTGTTTCTGCGTCCCGGCTTTAACCAATGGGTTGCGGGCGAAGCCCGCGCATGGGGCATCCGTGGTCAAAAAAACTGCGATTGGAAAGACGACGGCATCCGTGTTCCGCAGCACAAGACCTGCGCTCCATGCACTTATTTAAAACGTGAGTCGTACGGAGAACGCCGAAGAACAATGGTTTGCAGAAACTGCATTATCCGGGCGATGGTAACAACTGTTCAATCCTTCTGATGGCGTCGCGCACGTCGTCCTCTCGTTGATCGCCGCCGGTGCGTTCTACACACACCCAGGTCGGGAGATTCGCTTCGACCATGGTCGGCAGGAGTTCGGTCCAGTCCACGGTGCCGTCCCCGAACGGGACTTCGATGCCGCCACCATCCACATCCTTCTGAGCATCGCGAAGTCGTGCATAGCCGACGTTCTGATAGAGGTCGCGAAAGACTTTCACAGGAGAACTGCCCGTCATGGCACAGGTAGCCGGATCGAACACGATTCCAACCGCTCCCCCGGTAATGCGACTCAACAACTGCTGAATTCGCTTCAGGTCAAAACTCGAAAACTGGAGCTGCAGAACAGCCCCGTGGTGGTTGCCGTAACTGGAAAGATCGTTCAGAATATCGCACAGCAACTGAAACTTCTGTGCCTCAGACGCCCCCGCGGACCTCAGCACGGACGCGGCCGGCGCAAACGAGAAGGGATTCCGCAGTGAATCGACGTCGTCATCTTTTGGCGCATCCGGCTTTACGACAGGTGCTGCAGATTCCGGGTCCGGTATTCGACCGATCCGAACCAGGAGTTCCGATGTGCCCAGTTTTCGCACAAGGGTCAGCGCCGATCGAATGCCTTCGAGCCGTTGATCCAGATGCTGCTCGTCGTAGATCGCATGTCGGGATGAATACATCAGCCCGGCGACTTTGAGCTGATGCTCTGCGACGTAATGCTTCAACTGCCGAAGCGCCGTATCAGAAAAATCTTCGGCTCGAACTTCCGTCCGCGCGTTGAGTCGCAGCCCCTGAACCTTGTTCTTTGCTGCCTGTTCGATGGCCTGCCGCAGCGGCTGGCCAAAATCTTCCGTGGCCACGGCCAATCGAAGCGTCATTCGAATTCTGTCTCCCTAACAAGGGCTGAGAGCCCTTGACCCGGTTTGAGCTACCGCTCGGAAGCTTCGTGGTCCGCTCCCGTTGGTCGCTCCTGAAAATGATCGCACGGTGCCGATACTCCCGTGGCGGGAATTCTTGCCACGGAGTGACGAGCTACAAAGATAATCCTGGTCAGGCGCTGTCGCATTGTCGAACGGCTGTCGAGGCACAATAAACTTTGCTTCGACAGTGTTTCATGGCCATGCGACGGACATGAATGTCCATCCTACATAAGATTGTTTTGCCTTCGCACCCAAAATTGCACGCAC
>JANOUN010000070.1:0-2677 GCA_031416875.1 Planctomycetota bacterium
GCGGCCAGCTTTTCATCACCGGTCTGGAACGCGGCGGTCAGTTCGTCCTGCTGCTTGCCGAGCGCGATCCGCAGGGCGGTGGTCAATTGTTTGGTCAACTCGGGCACAGGATCGGGGTTGGCCAGCAGGGAGCGATCCTCCGTGATGGCCGCCGCCATGGATTTGCCGCAAGCGTCCGCTTCCGGCAACCCGTTGGCAAATGCCTGAAACTCCTGCAATCGCCCCCATGCCGGCCAGCGTTTGGCGATGGCATCGCTGTTCTTCTTCCACGCGGCGAGCTTTGTCGCGAGCTCGTCCTTTTGCTCGTGAATCCTGAGCAGCTGGGCATTTCCGCTGAGCATTTGTAGATCGCGGACATCCTGCGTTTCCGGCGTCGCAGGGCGTGGTGCATCTCCCCCGGCAGATTCGGCGAGGGCGAACAGTTTTTTCAGGGACTCGGCGGCGGCTTCGGATTCCTGGCCGTTCCTCGTGGTGATCCCGATTTTCTGGAAGAGAGCCTTCAGTTCCAGACGCTGCGTCACATCGAGCGGTGGCACATCCACATAGAAGCTGGTGACACCGACCTGGTTCTGGGGAAGCGATGCCTGAGCCGGTTGGCCATTGACCGTTGCGCGAAGGTTTCCTGCGACGACCATCACAAACAGCACACCATCGATGGCGTCCTGTGGCCAGCCGTATGGTGCGGACTTGAAGTGATCGCGGATATCCTTGCCCTTCTTGCCGGCCCCGATGAATTCAAGGACGCGACGGCAGACGGGATGTTTGGTGACATCGCCGGCGTACGCCAACTGCAAGAGTGCGCCGACATCGCCTGCGCGGGCGCGGGTGACGACCTGGCCCCAGTTCGAATGATCGGCCTCGGAGAACTGCGGGAAAAGCCGATCCAACGCACTGTTGGCGGAATCCTGCACCTTGTCAGCCAGCTCGATGCCGTTGGCCTCCTGCCCACCGCCGAGAAACACTTTCGCGCCGCCGATAATCAGACCGAGAAGTTCCTGAATGCGATGCAGGGCGACCGCCAGGTGGGTCTCGATGGCCTTGCGAGCCTCAATGGATTCCGGTGTGGCGGCCGGGCCGTGAGCGTCCAGCGTTTCCTGCGCGGCAACCTGCGAGGCAATGGCCTGACGCAATTCTTCATGATGCAGCCTCGGCAGGTAGCCGAACAGCAAGGGGCTGTTGACGCCAGCGGCTCGGGCGTCGTTCAGCACGGTCTTTTCGTTGTCGTTCCAGCCACCGCGTAACCACAAGGTGACTTCGTCGGTGCTGGTCGTGGGACGACTGGAAGACAGCTCAAAGCTGAGCTTCCGCGGCTGGTGGGAAGTACGCTGAGCAGCGAGACCGGCTTGAGGGCATCAGCGGCAGAGTGCGTTGACGGGGGCTAGTCACCTGTCTGGTCGGGCGAGGCACGTTTGAACTTCCGCGTCAGCCACTCCAACACGGCGAGTTGTCCATCAATCGTGGCTCGCCGGATTTGCGAAAGTAAATACACCGTGTCTGGCTTGGGGAGGCCGCTGTTTTGCAGACCCTCATTGCAGCCCGTACACACCGCTCGCAGATTATTCGGAGTGTCATCGCCGCCCTTTGACTTGTCGAGAATGTGCCCCATCGTAAGCCGGACAGTTCGGTTGCCACCGATAGGATCGGGATCACCGGCCGCTGCTCCACACATTTGGCATGTGTAGCCATTGCGCTCAAGCACCCACGCCCGCGTTTCCTTAGAGATTCCGCGCTTGAACGAAGGCACTCGAGCAATCGTTTCCATTAGGTACTGATTCGACTTCAGGTCGGCCCGATCCTTGTGGGACAGAATCTGGTAGCCGTCCTCGTTGCGCAATTCGCGAACTCTCCTCGCCCATTCAACGGCTCCTCCGCTTGCGGTTTGGATGTCTCGCGATGTCAGGACCGTGCCGATGTTCCGAAGAAAGAACTCAAGGATTAGTTGCTTTGACCCTGGCTTTCTTGCCATTGCGTAGTGGCTCTCCGCTTCTCATGTTGGCGTATTCTGGATTCAACTCGATCAGTACCGCCTCGCGATTCAGTGCGTTGGCTACAACGCCGGTTGTTCCGCAACCGCCGAACGGATCGAGAATGGTGTCGCCCTCGCGCGAGCCCAATGCGATGCAACGGTGGGCTAGTTCTCTCGGGAATGCAGCTGGGTGTCCATACGTGCTTGGGTCAGGCCCCAAGATCCAATAGTTTCGAAGGTTCGCTCCGGTCTCTTCTCGCACGGCATTTGGGTCGTAGAAATACGTTTGCGATTTCGAAAACAGGAAGATTTCTTCGGTCGCGCTCGTCGGGCGATTCTTCACGCTCTCCGGCATCGCCGTTTTCTTGATCCATGTAATCTTGGATCGCAGAATCCAGCCATCAGCCTGAAGGGAGAACGCAACACGCCACGGCAGGCCCATTAGGTCTCTGTCCTTGAGGCCCCACACGTCCGGCACCTTGCAGTTTCGCTTCTGAATCAGCTTGCGAGTGTTGCCAACAATGGCATTCGGACCACAGTTGCCAGTCCCACCGTTGCGAGCGTATCCGTCGCCAACATTCAGCCATAGCGTCCCGTCTGTGCGCAGTACACGGCGAATCTCACGAAAAATCGACACGAGGTCTGCAACGTAAAGGTCGGGTGATGGTTCGGCTCCGATTTGGTCAGGATGGTCATAGTCACGCAATCCCC
>JANOUN010000071.1:0-4513 GCA_031416875.1 Planctomycetota bacterium
CACGCCATGCACAAACCCCACGCGCATCCAGTGGACGATCATGTCCGCCGTAGTGCGACAGATTTCTGCGAACCACGTCGCGTATGTTTCTGCCGATGGTTCACCGAGATGCGGAAAGTCATACCGAATGGTGTGATCCACCAACTGACGCAGCACATCCAGCTCACCGCGCGCGGCAAGGATCTGGAAGTTTCCAAATCGCGTAAACGACGGCGCGACTCGACAGACGATGGCCCCGAGTTCTCGCTGGGGATTGCCGTCGTAAAACATGTCCCTCACCACTTTTTCTCCGGTCAGCACGAGGCTGAGGGCTCGCGTCGTCGGCACGCCCAGATGAAACATGGCTTCGCTGCACAGGAACTCCCGGACGGAAGATCGCAGCACGGCCAGTCCGTCGGCCGTGCGGGAATACGGCGTCGGCCCCGCGCCCTTCAACTGCAGCATCCAGCGCTGATTGCGGTTGTTGAGCACTTCGCCAAGATTAATCGCCCTGCCATCGCCAAGCTGACCTGCCCAGTTTCCAAACTGATGGCCACCGTAACACATGGCAAACGGATCCATGCCGGAGAGAACTCGATTACCGCCGAAAACTTCGGCCGCGTCGCTTGTTGCGAAGGAATCTCCATCAAGATTGAGCAACTCGGCAACTTCCGGCGACCATGCAATCAGCTTCGGGTCTGCAACTTTTGTCGGCATGACTCTTGAGTAACACGCATTTCGGACTTGCCTCCGGGAGTTCACCGCGTTGAGATCTGCTGGCAAATTCTGCGTGAACTGGTTATCAAAGTTAAGGCGTTCCAGCCGTATCAAATTCATTCGGATCGTGTCTCGCGATTTGGTTGCGTGATAGCTCTTTTTGCTTCGCTGGCAAATGTTCTTCGATCGATTCAGCAAAGTCGGTTTGTGCAGTGTACGCTTTGGCGATGGCGGAGCAACTGAGCTGCGTTATTGCTATGCTGTGCAACAGCGGGGCGATCGGGACGTACGCATTGTCCGAAGGATATCACGGGTGGCGTCGATTCAGATTATACTTCGCGCGACCAGAAATGAGTCCGGCGAGCGGAGCGGCGTTAGCCCTCCGGTATCTCGTCTTTGTACCGGCAAGCTGACGCATGCCGCTCTCCAATTCTCTCAATCATGACCGCGTGGAGTATATGCTGAGCTTCATTCAACAGGAACACGCGGGCACGCAGCTTCGCAGACGCGAATGGTTGCGGATCGGAGGACTTGCCGGAATGAACTGGGCATTGCCGGGGCTGATTCCCCAGCGCTCGACGGCAGCCGATTCCCTTGCAACTCAGGCACCGGGTTTTGGCAAAGCGAAGTCTGTGATCGTCGTGTTCGCCAGTGGTGGCCAGAGCCAGATCGACATGTGGGATCCCAAGCCGAATGCACCGGAACAGATCCGAGGTGCGTTTGATTCGATCGGCACGGCGATTCCCGGTGTGCGGTTTTGTGAGCATATGCCAAAAATTGCCAGGATCGCCGATCGTCTCTGCGTGGTCCGCAGTATGGCGCATGAGGATCTTGATCACGGTTCGGCCTTTTATCTGTCGATGACAGGCCGCTACCATCGGAGGAAATCGGGGAACCCGCTGCCCTCTCCGGATGATCTGCCATGTCACGGAGCGATCCTCCAGCGGGTTCGCCCCAGCGTGGATTTTTCCCAGACCGCCATTCATCTGAACGGACCGGCCTACGTTCCGCTGATTGAAGGGCCAGGTCAGTTCGGTGGCCTGCTGGGAAAAGGCTACGATCCGTTGACGCTGGGCGATGTGACAAAGGATGAGATGGCTGTTCCGACGTTGTTGCCTCATGCTGATCTGCCGCCGGTTCGCATGACGTCGCGACAATCGCTGCTGGCGGCTATTGAGCACAACATGCAGGCGATGGAGAATCAGAAACTGGTGCTGGACAAGAATGCACTGTATCAGCGGGCGTTTGACATGCTGGCGCGACAAGATGCGCGCGAAGCATTCGATCTTTCCAAAGAGCCCGCCGCCCTGCGCGACCGTTATGGCCGGAATCGTTCCGGGCAAGCGTGCTTGCTGGCACGCCGACTTGTCGAAGCCGGCGTGCCGCTGGTGACAGTGATCTGGTCGCATAACAATCGCGGACAGGATCTGGATTCGACTAACACAGATCTGTATGGCTGGGATACGCACAACGACATCTTTCACGGACTGCAGCACCACTTGCTGCCGCGATTCGACCAGGGGTTCTCTGCTTTAATCGAGGACCTTGATCAGCGAGGCCTGCTGGACTCAACGCTCGTCGTCTGCATGGGCGAATTCGGCCGCGCTCCGCTGGTTGCTTTGGAGAAGAATTTCGCAGGGGCGACTCCGGGACGCAAACACTGGAGCTGGGTCTATTCCATCGCCCTGGCTGGTGCCGGGGTTCAGCGCGGGGCGGTCGTGGGAGAATCTGACAGTCGCGGAGCCTATCCTCATACGGAAGCGTACGGCCCGTGGGACGTGATGGCGACGCTGTTTTCCAGCCTTGGTATCGACCCGCATCAGCACTACTTTGATCCCGTCAATCGCCCGATTCAGATCTGCGATGGGCGCGTGATGAATGCGCTTTATACTTAACAGGAGCGATTCCTGTAGCTTGGACATTCATGTCCGAGATATTGGCCATGCGACGGACATGAATGTCCATCGTACATTCGATCGTTTTGGCATCGCATCCAAAACTTGACTCATCTACATCATGTTTTGAAAAGTAAGCGTAGCTAATTCACCTTCAACGGCACCACACCTCCGTGAGAACTGCATTCGGCCGATGCGGCGCAACAACCACCTTCAGCAGACTCGTGCGCATCCGTCGCAATCGGCGTCGTCCGTCCGACCAGATACGGAGCTGCGGTCTTTGTATGATCGTGTCCTTTGTAAACGCCAAAGTCGTTAAACAGGAATTTCTTGGCAACGCGATAGTACAGATTTTTCTCCGGGATCTCATGACCGGGGTGATACTGCGACGTGCGTGGAATCATGGCCTTCAGTTCCTGCATCGCGGTGCCGCGCGCTGTCGAATCCTTTGCGCCGTGACGTTCCACAAGTTGCTGCAGCAGGTCGGGGCGTTCCAGCACGATACAGCCGCGCGTTGTTTCCTGAGACAACTGACGAAAGTCGGCGAGGTATTCGGATTTCGTGAACTTGTCGAACAGCGATCGCGAATCATCCTTCGCATGAATCGATTCGCGTGAGAACTGGACGATCGGGCACGGTTCGATATCGCCCCACGGATTGATATGGTGGCTGATCCCGTTCGCCGCCGGACACAGCGCCTGACCTTCGCCATCGTAGTACGCATCAATAATGATGATCGGCTTCTTTGCCCGCATATCGACCACGAACTGCCGAGCCTTGCGTTGCTGTTCCGGAGTCAGACACAGTTCGGGCTTCGCATCCGGACCCATCGGGCGGTAAACGTGAAACCACGTGTAAAGCACACCCATTTCGATGAGTCGATCGACCCACTTTTCAGTGAGCAGATGATCGATGTTGCTCTTCGCAAGACTGGTGCAAACGCCGGTCATCACGTTATGCCTGAGACAGTTTTCGATGCCAGCGAGGGTCTTCTGATAAACGTCCGATCGCCCGCGACGTTCATCGCTGATGATCTCGTTACCTTCGACACTGATCAGCGGCGTGACATTTCCGAGTTCGAAAAGTCTGCGAGCTTTCTCATCCGTGATGAATTGCCCATTGGTGAAGACCTGAAAATAGCAGTCCGGATGTGCTTCCAGAATCTGAAACAATTCCGGATGCATGAACGGCTCACCGCCCACGATGCCAAAGAATGTATTCCCCTGCTGCTTCGCTTCTGTAATGAGCTTGTTCATCGCCGGCAGGTCGATCGTCTGCTGCTTGCTCGCAACATCGACCCAGCATCCCTGGCACCGCAGATTGCAGCTGTTGATGATGGAAATATAAAGGAACGGAGGGAAAAACTGTCCCTTCTTCATGCGTCTGCGGTGCCTGACGACCGACAATGATCCCTTCACGCCGAGATTCCAGATCAGTTTCCAGAGCAGTCGTTTATTCGTTTCGAACAACATCCGCTTTGCCATACGCAGCGTGTACATATCAGACTCACCCACAGATTGAGGATTCACTTTGTTTCCATAGTTTATCCTGTTCCGGCAATATTTCCTTCCTTGTTTGCCCGTGATTCACAGAAAACGCAACGTTGGAATACACCGTTTCGCCAGCCTGGACCAGCGGTGATATTCGGCGTTATTGAAGCGGCAGAGGCATTGACACTTGCTGCGCTGGAACGGCCCCCGCATGGTGTGGTTTGCCACAAACGGTGCAATTGACTGACGTCAGGCTCAGAGCTGGCTCAGATTGTGCGCCGGTCTGCATCTGTCCAAGTCGCAGTGTTTCGCGGAACAGGGCATTCACAGTGGTTGGATGTCCGGGCATTCCCAGGTGATTGCAGGTGTCAATTCGGCAAACCGCCGGATTATTGAATCCGACAGGTAATTTGGCAATTTCCCGATAGATCA
>JANOUN010000072.1:0-4717 GCA_031416875.1 Planctomycetota bacterium
AAAATTCACAAACCCCGGGCCCATTTTTAAATTTTTCGGTTGGTTGTTTCAACCCAAGCAAAACACACCACTGCAAGTTCGTCGATAACCATGGTGCGTTGCGCTTCGCTTCACGCACCCTACAGGAATCGCAGATTTGCAAACGAGCGAGCTGTAGATTGCTGGCGTAGGCCGACCTGGCCCATGTCGGCGAAAAACGAAATCGCAGATTTGCGAACGAGCCAGCTGTAGATTTAGAGGTGACAGAGTTTCGCGAATGACGGGCATGAGTTACGATTCGCCTGCGCGTTGCCGCACTTGGAGTTCAACGAGGACTTTGTGATGCCGGTTGAAAATCATTTTCAGCATCAACAGTATCCCACCGAACCCGTCACGACTCCCGTGCTGCGAATGCTGAATGTGGATGAAGCCGGCGAGACGGATTTTTCGAAACTGCACTCGGCACTCAGGATCGGGCGCGTGGTCCTGGTGCACGGGACGTTTATGGGCGACGATCCTCTTGGAATTGCCGACGCCCTGAAGTCTGTCGCGGAATCGGTGCCCTTGCTGGCCGGGCAACTGCATCGATTGGCCGAAGCGTCGCTGGAGAAGACGCGCCCCTTTACGACATCTGTCACGGGCGATGTGGGTAATTATCATGAACCCTTTCGTAAGCGGTTTCAGGAACTAGTGGGCGATGACCCGCAGGTGGAACTTCTGAGCCCGACATGGTCCGGACAGAATAATCATCTCGCGCGCGCCGACCTGGCCGTGCGGTTGCTGCATCAGCTGCTCGTGCGTCCGCTGTTGGCGGATCAGAATGTTCTGCTGTGGGGACATTCTCATGCCGGAAATGCGTTCGCATTATTGACCAACCTGCTGGCGAATCACAAACCGAGCGTGGCGCAGTTTTTCGATGCGGCGGCTCAGGACGGTGTGACTCACTGGGATCAAGTGAGGAAAAACCTGGAATCAGCGTCGTCACCACATCCGCTCGCCAGTCGAATCGTCATTGCGGGTTTTGCCACTCCCGTGCGTTATGGCTGGGACACCGACGGCTGTGCGAGGCTGGTGCATGTGACGTTTCATCGTCCGTATGATGAGGCGTTTCCGATGTTGGCGAAACCGCTCTTTCCGCCGCACAAAACAGCCGATGTGATGAATGCCAAATGGGGCGACTGGGTGCAGGCGTTTGCAGTTGCCGGGACGGACGTGTCGTCCATGCCGACGCGGACAATCAACCAGAATCTGGCCGCCATGCTGGAAGCCAATCTGCCGGAGCCTCAACACGGCCTGGACACGCGGTTCATTTCGCCAAAGCGGCTCCGCGATGCCTGCGTTCGCTGGAAGACGGGAACACGGTGTCATAGCGATGGAATGAATCTGCTCGTCGATTACGAACTCTGTGGCGACCTGTCCTCGATCGGTCAGCCGGTTGAACTGAGTCTGCTCGGCCATGGCGTGGCGACGACCATCCGCTGGCTTCCGACTCATCTGAAGCTGGTGATGGAGGCGATGCTGGCATGAGAGTTGAACCTCTTACTGCGCGCTCTTCAGATCCGGGCGCAACTTCTGCGCATCGCGGAGATAGACGTGTTCGATCTCTTTGGGCTTGCGATCGGAATTGATGTGCAGCAGCACGCGGATGCAGTGTGGCATCGAACCGGTGACGGGGATTTCCTGAGCGCACAGCAGCGGCACCTGGTTCATGCCCATCGCGCGAGCGGCCTCAGCGGGAAACGCGGAGACAAGATCCTGCGTGGTGGTGAAGACGGCCGAGATGACATCATCAAAGTCGGAGATCTGATTCCGTCGCAGGATTTCTTCCATCAGTTCCCGCGCTGCCGCGCGAATCAGCGCAGGATCGTCCGCTTCTACTGTCGTTGCTCCACGAACGCCTCGAACCGCCATGAACTGTTGCTCCCAAAACACGTAGGATGAAGTCATCTGCTGCGTCCGTCAATCCATAGCGGTTGCCGAACACGAATTTCCGTTTGCGCTAGCAGCGGATTAAACCGTCCTGGTCACGTAGCTGAATTCGCAAGAATTCAGGGAGATCTGAATTCTTGCGAATTCAGCTACGGAACAGGGAAGAAACTCGCTGCCGCTCGCCTTACAGCGTCCCAAATGACAACTGCTGGCGTCCGTTCTGACAGCTCAGAATCGTGGGCTTTTCTGCAATCCGGCAGACCGGGTTGGCGGCAATTTCAGGGACCAGGTCCTCGGACACGTAGAGCTCCTCCAGATGCAGTGTATTGGGAATGAACATCCAGCGGTGGCTGCCGTAGCGTTCTTCGACGGTGCGGATAAGTGTTTCGTCGTCGGCCAGAGTTGCCGGAATCTTGGCGCGGTCCATGTCCCCGGTGGTGAGCGTATTGATGAACGTCTTGTGTTCATTGATTTCAGATCGCAGGCGCTGGGTGATGAAGTCGGCCAGCCCGACGCCAATTGCATTTCCCTGCGAAGCCGGAGTCAGCGACAGCGCTCCGATGGTGCGGATGCGAGGAGTCGTCAGATCCTCAAAGCCCTGGATCCCGCGTCGTCCGATGACGTTGGTGTCCATCCCGGTGCCGCTGTAGGTCTTTCCAATCGCATCGACAATCAATACGTTCAGATCATCCAGCGGCAGACGTGGAAAATACGATCGGTGATGATCCAGCAGTTCAATTTCGCGCTGCAGAATGTCGGCGGGACGGATCGCGTGCAGTTCTGCGGTTTCGTCGAAGCCATCCTCCAGAATGGCAAGTCCGGCCAGAATCCTGCCGGAATCGAGGACGCACTGGCCCATTTCCAGCAACATGTCTTTCATCGCAACTGCACCTGCGGAGTGAAACGTCTGCGCAGAGCGAATCTTGCCCATGCCCACAACCATCATTTTCGTGAGACCGCTCTGAATCGGCCCGGCAAAACACGTGTGCAGTTTGACACGATTGACAACCAGCACACCCGCTGCTTCCGAACAGTAGCGGTCCATGTACACCGCGCCCGTGCGGACTCCACCAATCTGGACGACCTCCATGCTGCTGCGAATGGGCATGTTCATCGCGGCTTCGGTCACACCGAGCGATTCGACCATCTGCCGCTGCCCTTCGGCGGTCGCTCCGTTGTGCGAACCCATCGCCGGAACAATGAATGGCGTTGCACCGTGGTCTCGCAACCAGTCCCCGCAGGCTTTGATGATCAGCGGCAAGTTGCTGATGCCGCGACTGCCGACAGTGATCGCGACATCGCCTTGAGGCACTGAGAGGCTCAACGACGACAGCTGACGATACACGGTGTCAGCGATATCATCCAGAGGACGAGAGACCAGTTGTTGATGGACTTTGTAGAGGTTCATTGGGCGATCGACTGCGTTGGTTTCCCGAAAAGTGTTGCCGGGGAATTTTATGCCGTCGATCGCCTAAAGACCACTAAGAACCCCTAACAAAACCTGCGTGAGCCGCGACGTTTGTGGTTGCGTTTCAGGCAAGAAGAGAGGAAGAGACGGGCCACCCCGTCGATGACGAACGACGCAGCCTGAAATGCAAACACAAGCGTCCCGAAGGGTTGCGTCGATAGCGGCCGATCTGCGGCGTCATCACTCCTCGACGACATTTGTCGTCTCGTCGCTCTTCCTTGCAGCTCGACCACTCTCGACACAACGCGGCCACGGAGGTTTTTTTAGGGGTTCTTACTTCGCCTTGGTTTGCTTCTGCTGTTCCATCGCCTGACGACCCACCATGACTTCGGTGAAGCCTTTCAGGTCAGTCCAGAATGTGCCTTCGCCAGCGTAGAGCATATCCAGCTGCACATCGTCGGGCAGTCCGGTCGCGAACGTCCATTGGTTGTAGGCTGAGCCAGATCCGAACGCTGACACGGCCAGTGTGAACAATTCTGATTTCGCCTCAGCCTCCAGCTGTTTTGCACCGGCCTTGGCTTTACCGAGCGTCACTGTGGCTTCCGCTTCCAGCTCTGCGGTTTGTCGAGCGATCACAGCGGATTTTTTCAGTGTTTCCGCTTTGGTTTCTTCGGCCTCTTTTTCGCCCTCGGCGGCCGCCTGCGCGACCAGCTTTTTCGTCTCGGCCTTGATGCGTTCCTCTTCGAGTTCTACTTTTTTCTCCGCTTCGCGCAACTCGGCTTCAGTACCCGCTGTGAGCAACTCCTGATCGCGCGTCAGCTTCAATTCATCGGCGACGAATTTTTCCTGGATCGGCTTACGCACATCCAGAGGGATGTGGATATTGCGGACGAAACCGTGCAGCAGAGTTAAACCCTTGTCCTGCAGAATCTTTTCGAACGTATCCGACACTTCTTCCTGAAACTTACGACGTGTGTCACCGACCAACAGATCGACAGCCCCCAGCGACGACCCCTGATTACGGCAGATGCTCTCAATCTGCGGGACAACGACTTTTGCTTCGACGGCGTCCAGCGTGCCGAATTTACGAATCACATCTGCAGCCTGATCGGGCATGATGCCCCAAACGGCGGTGAAGTCCATATGAATCCGGAATCCGTCATTGGAGGGGAATGAAATCCCGCTTTCATCGTCGAGGACTGCAGGTTCACCGCTTTCGTCAAGGATCGGAACTCCATCGACACTCTTCAAATTCGACTTCACCGATTTTTCGGCAAAGCCAATGCCTACGATGTCCACATGCTGCTCATTGGGATTCACGGGATACAGTGAGACCGATCGCGAACTCGGCTATCGCGTGCGCCAGGCGTTGATGGCCGACGAATCGCTCTTCTTTACGGC
>JANOUN010000073.1:0-3147 GCA_031416875.1 Planctomycetota bacterium
GATCTGTCGCCGATTCTGACCCCTGCACAGAAGCCACATGCCGATGTGCAGACATATTGCACCATCGATCAGGATCATTCTCTGGGTGCCGTGCGTGATATGGAATTGCTGAAGAAATGCGAACCGGCTCTGAAAGAGAAGAAGCACGTTCGCGTCGATACGACAATTCAGAACATCGACCGGGCATTTGGAACAATTCTGAGCAACGAAGTGAGCCGTGCCCACGGAGCCAATGGTCTGCCGTCGGACACGATTCATATCAAGGCGAAGGGTTCCGCCGGACAGAGCGTCGGTGCATGGCTCGCGCATGGTGTGACGATCGAAATCGAAGGCGACGCCAATGACTACGCGGGCAAGGGATTGTCCGGCGGCCGCCTGATTGTCTATCCGCCAAAGGAAGCGGATTTTATTGCGGAACAGAACATCATTATTGGCAACGTGGCGCTGTACGGAGCAACTTCGGGCGAAGCCTACTTCCGTGGTATCGCGGCCGAACGATTCTGTGTCAGGAATTCAGGCGCCACCGCAGTCATTGAAGGCTGCGGCGATCACGGTCTGGAATACATGACCGGCGGCCGTGCTGTCGTGCTGGGTCCCACAGGGCGCAACTTCGCAGCCGGGATGTCCGGCGGAGTCGCGTACGTCTACGATCCGGATGGAAAGTTCCTTGTGAACTGCAATCTGGAAATGGTGGAACTGGAAAACGTGACCGATGAAGCGGACGTCCATGAGCTGGGAACTCTGATCGAGAACCATTATCACCACACCGGCTCTGCGGTCGCCAGGAACATCCTCGACCACTGGAAAAAGTCGCTCACACAATTCCACAAGATCATGCCGGTTGACTACAAGCGAGCGTTGAAGGAATTGGCGGCGGAGCAGTTGGTGAAGGCGTGAGGTGATGATTGGCATCCAGTCAGGCAGATTGATCGATCGCAGCGATCAACCTGTAGAGCGGAGGTCGGGAGGTCGCGATGTCTCAATCATTGGCTCAGGTTTATCTGCATCTTGTGTTTTCCACAAAGCATCGAGCACCGTCGCTGCAAGGGCTTGAGGAGAAGACGCATGCCTATTTGGTGGGGGCCTGCGCAAACCTTGAATCGCCGTCATTGATTGTCGGAGGTGTGGAAGATCACATTCACATCCTTTGCCGTCAGTCGAAGAACATCGCGCTGAAGACGCTCGTTGGTGAAATCAAGCGCGAGTCCTCCAAGTGGATCAAGACTCAGGACGCAGCCTACTCTGAGTTCTACTGGCAAGGAGGTTATGGTGGTTTTTCAATTAGTCCCTCGCATGTCCCGGCATTGACGCGGTACATCGCTAATCAGCGGGAACATCATAAGAAGGAATCGTTTCAGGACGAGTTCCGGAGATTGTGCAGGAAATATGGTTTGGAGATCGACGAACGGTACATTTGGGATTAGTGATCCTTAAAATGAAGTTTGAAGATTAACCGTGTTGCGGCCAGGCGGTGCGGCCAGGCAGTGCAGCCGGAGGAATGGTTCCGCATTTTGGGCATGGCATTGCCAACGACTCGCTTTTTTTGCCCCAGCGAGGATTGATCCCAAAGCCTGGTGAAGCCGTGCATTTGAGTTTCGTGAACACGTCGAATGGATACCGCAAAACGGGCTTGGACAATCATCGGTTGTCAAACCCCGTTGGGGTATCTGACACACTGCGACCGTTTCCCAGGGTGCGCTGACGCGACCCTGGGCTGTGGAATGTAACCGCGTTGCGGTATTGCGGCGCAGACCGCCGTCTGCGGAACACTTCCGATTTACGGCATAGCGTTGCTGACGAATCGCGTTTTTACCCCAACGGGGTTTGATTCCAAAGCCCAGGGTCGCGCCGAAGGCGGGCACCCTGGGTTTTGTGAACACGCCGGATGGCTGCCCCAACGGGGTTGGACAGGGATTCAGGCGGGAAGCAATCAGGCCCGCCACGTAGCCGCCTTTGAAGCCGGCGTCGATATTGACGACCACGACGTTGGATGCACAGCAGGTGAGCATCGCAAGCATAGCGGTGATGCCGTTGAGGGAGGCGCCGTAGCCGGCGGAGGTGGGGACGGCGATCACCGGACACGGGACGTATCCGCCGACGACCGATGGCAGTGCGGCTTCCATTGCGGCCGTCGGCAGTGTCTGTCACCGGTGCCTGCCAAGTCATCGGCGCCTGCCAATATTGCCTTCACTCCTCTCCCGCTCAAATCAACGCATCGCGAAGCCGCCACGGTCTCAGTTGATAACCGGTACCGCAGAGGGCGGCACGTCCAGATGGATCGTTTTTGGCCCTCAAATGCTAAGTTTGAGTTACACAATCCGAGCCCGCTGCTGTCTCAGGGATTCTCGACCGTGAAATGCAGGAAGCGTTTACGGCCACCTTACTTTCACCATGCTACCGGTCAACGCACTGCGCAATTGAGGCTAACGCTCTCTTACAGCGATCCAGGAATCTTTGCATCTATCAGGTACTTCACGGCACATGCCGACAATTCATGAATCCGCCCAACAGCCACGGTCGGTTAATTTGCCAATTTACGGTAGGGTGTGTGAAGCGGAGCGAAACACACCATGTGCGATTGTGCAAGAAAGTGGCGCGTTCCGCTCCGCTTCACACACACTGCAGGAATCGCAGATTCACAAACTGGCCAGCGGTGGCCCAGCATCTGGTGACCCTTGACTAATCTGTCGTGAATTCTACCCTGGGAACTTGAAGCCCCGCCCTCCCGCTGATCCTCAGCCGCCCCCCACTGATAATCGCCATTGGCCATTGGCAATCGTACGCATGTCCAAATCTCTTGATCAACATGCTGCTCTTGGCTGTGTACGTGTAAACGCCGGAAGGTATACAGTCGGGAGCGATACAATTCCAAAGGCTGGACCTCGTCACCAAACCCACGTCGATACGTTCTGGATTGATGCGGCTGCTGTTTCCATGGCTCACGTCGAGTTATTTATCGCCAGCGGTGCCTATTTTGACCGCCGTTGGTGGGGGGACTCACCGCGAAACGGAACGGATTTTCTGGAACGCGGGTCAATCGACAAACGTTGCAAGAGGATTTCCGAACTCTCAACAAAAATTACAATGCAAATGAATCCTCGTCCGCGTTTCAGTCATGAAGTACCAGCAGTGGGAATCACGTGGATG
>JANOUN010000074.1:0-4060 GCA_031416875.1 Planctomycetota bacterium
ACTGTACAATTCTCGCGTGGTCATTTCGGATCTCCTGATAAGACGGATTTAGATACCCGCTCATCAGACCGACTTGACCACTCTCTGGAAACCCTTACCGCCAAAGAAACTTGCGACGCGCACTTCATTTGTCGATGAACCGGAATTGTGGCATGCGTCTCATGATAACAAGAAAAGAATTCAGCGGATTGGTCAACGGACTGATTTGAAGAGTGTTGACTTCCGAGCACACCATTGTGTCTTGAACCCACCGTCAATCCGACTGCGGCTTGCGAAATCCTGCCTGATCGTGTGTGGCAACCCTGTCCGGCGGTTCTCATCCTATCCCGCAGATAGCAAGATTTCTTCGTCGATGAACAAAGAAAACGACCAATCGCTGGAAGTGAGCCTTGCTGAGTGCATGAAATCCGTCGCTTTGACTCGCCGATCCCTCCGCTGTGCAAATTCGTCGGCCTGACATCAATCAAAAGCCGCGCCAGCGTTTCAGCGTCGCGGCTCTGTGAATGCGGTGTTTCGCTGCTACACTCCGTAACTTTCCTGTTCCACGCCTTGTCTCCAGTGGTCCGGCGAGCAGTTTGTGTCAGGCGAGAAATCTGTGGCGAGAGAATCATGGCAATCGGCATCAGTCCGCTGGTGGATTTCGCGTTCAAGCTGATGCTGGGGAGTCCTCAGCATACCGGCGTGACGATCCATTTTCTGAATTCGATCCTGATCGATCAGCCAGCGATCACTCACGTCGAGATCCTGAATCCGTTTCTGGACAAGGATTGCGAAGACGACAAATTGTCGGTGCTCGACATTCTGGCGACTGATGAACATGGCCGGTTGTTGAACATTGAGATGCAGACCTCGTTGCCATCGGGAATGTCGCAACGTCTGGCGTACTACGCGTCCACTGTGTACGTTAGTCAGTTGCACGAGGGCAATCCATACACGGAACTCCGCCCTGCGATCAGCATCTGTGTGCTGGCACAGTCCATGTTTCCCGCGTCTCGCGAACTGCATCTGGACTTTCGGCTGCGAGAATCGTCATCGGGCCTGATTCTGACAGACGATCTGCAAATTCATCTTTTGCAGTTGAAGAATCTTCGCGTGGCAGCGGAGAATGTGTACCATGCGTTGCCAGCTGAACGTTGGGCGTACTTCCTGCAGAACGCCGACAGGCTGACACCGGAAGAAGTCTGTCGCATCTTCCCTGACGAAGAAATCGCCGAAGCCGCCGGAGTCCTGGAAATGATCTCCCAAACCCCTGAACAACTGTTGCTCTACAACGCTCGCCTGAAATTCCAGCGCGACGAAGAGGCTCGCTTAATTCAGGCGCGTCTTGAAGGTGAAGCGAGAGGAGAAGCGAGAGGACGTCAGGAAGGGCGTCAGGAAGGCGAAGAAATCGGCAAAGCGCTGGGGCTAAAGCTTGGGCGCATTGCTCTGTTGCAGGAACTGCTGAGTATCCATCCATTCACTGCAGAGGAATTCGCGGGATACGATGAGGCGCAATTGAGGGAGCTGGAGGAGCAGTTGCAGCATCAGCTTCGCTCTCGTGGTTAGTGAACGTCGCGACACCTCGAAAGTCGTGCAACCGGGAGAAATTGTTTGGCGAGGTCCCGGACAAAAATGTCCAGGCGACAGGGACTTCATCATTCATCAATACCCTGATTTTCTTCTTCCAGTTGCCGGATATATTCAATCGCTTCCTCCGGAGAACAGACTACACGGCCCGGCAGTCGGCCTTCGCGGTCGCAGGCGGCAAGTGTGTCGAGAGCTTCGTTGTCTTCCGAATTTGTCAGGCGGCGTTTCGCTCGCACGCCCGCCGTACCGTCGTGAACGCGCTGGGCCAGTCCGTGATTTTCGATGAGCCATCTTGTTCGCTCTGAGATGTAACCGTTCAGCAGGGAAAGCCCGGCGCTGATGTGGTCCATCGGATCAATGCCCTTGCCGACATCATGCAGCAGCGCGGCGAGCAGCAATTCTTCGTCCCAGGGAAATTTTTCGCGGGCCAGTTCAAACACCTGCAGGCTGTGATACAGCACGTCGCCTTCCGGATGAAAATTGCGGTCCTGGCGAACGCGATCGAGCGGCAGCAGCAGTGACAGAAAATAGTGATAGCGCCGGTTTTCTGCGTTCGGATCGGCGTCGGCTTTGATTTCGCCATCGGCCGCGACAAGGTGCTGCAGCGACTGACGAATTTCAAAGTCTGTCGGCAGAGCTTCCGGCGGAATGTAACTCCGTGTGAGCGCTCTTGCCGCGCGCCATTTCGCGTGCGTGTAGTTGGTTTCTTTGCGCGTACTCATCAGCCGGGCGGCTTCAAAGCAGATTTCACGACGCAGCCGGTCCAGTTCCATGAGGATCACTTATTTTCGTTTTTCGAAACATTCAGTGCAGATGCAGTACCCGATACCCTTCCAGGCACCCATCACGAACCAGGAAAACAACGTTACTCCCAGACACACGATATGCAGCGTTCGCGTGCGAGGAAAGATCCATCCGGTCAGATTGAAAACCAGAATCACCGTATGAAAGACAAAAAGCAGGATATTCAGCGCGGCAAGCATCATCGTGATCTTTCCTGTGGAATGCGATGACTCGTCATCGCTTTCTTTTTCCTGCCACATGCTCATGGCATTTTATCAACGGCTGAGGGCAAAGACTTCGGACCGGGACTTATTCGTTGCTGCGACCCAATTCCAGGTTTGTTTCCAATGCGAAGCCATATGAAAAGGAAAGCGGCGACGAGTCGCCGCACTCCGGAATACCTGGTGCTCTGTCACTCATGGATTGATGGGTGGCCGGGGTTGGAGGGCGCTAGCCCGAAACCCCGGGGCTTCCTTCGCTCCGCTCAGTCCAGCCCCGGCCACCCGATCCATCAAAGCAAGAGTGACAGAGCACTAGTCCGTGTGTTCGGACGGAATTCGGCGTCCGTGCGGATCGAGCGACGGCGCGGCCGTCACCTGGTCCAGCCGATCGCGGAGTTCGCGGCTGGTGAAGTGTTCCAGTTTTTCCGCCTGACCGTGAATTCGATTCACCGCGACGCCTCCTTCCGACACCAGATACTGTTCCCACAAGCGGTGCGAACGGACCAGTACCGATCCCAGGTGTCGCCCGGAATCCGTCAGACGATACCCAGCTTCAGACGGAATCACATGGCCCGTGCGAACGTGTCGGCGCATCAGCCATCCCACCAGCCAGGGGCGAGACAGCAGCACCAAACTGAGTTTCTGCACTGACACGACACAATCGCGGGAGCGTTCGTCCATTCTGTACAACAACGCAATCAGGTCTTCGGACAGAATCCGCAGCGCCAACTTCTGTCGGCGTGCAATCCGCACGATGACGCCGTTGCGAGGCGAAACCAGCGACGCGACAAAGAACAACATCCCCGCACAGAGGGCCATCATTCCAGACGTGCTGGTACTCCGAAATCCAAATACATGCGGCACCTGGACCGCCGACAGATGTCCGCACACGGCCGACAGGACCGCGATTACAGTACTGCAGAAGATCATCATCCCCAGACGTGCTGTCAGCAGATACGCGGTTGCGGGCGGCACAACAAACATGGCCACGACCAGAATGTTGCCGGCCGTTTCGAAACTGGCAACGGCCGTCACAGCCACAATCACCATCAGCAGATAATGCATCAACCGCGCGCTGAATCCGACGCTCGTCGATAACGCCGGATCAAAGGCGCTCAGTTTCAGTTCTTTGAAGAACAGCACCACGAACAGCAGATTGACCATCGTGACAGCCCCCAGCACGATCACCACACGCGGAATGGGTTTGCCAGCCACATCCACCGTGTCCAGCGGCGTCATTTCAATCGCGCCGTACAGCACACAGCCGGGATCAAGATCGACATGATCCGCCGCCTGCACAATCATCACCAGTCCGAGGGCAAACAGCGTTGTAAAGACGACGCCCATCGACGCTCCTTCATCGACATCGCCGAAGTTGCGAATCCATTCCGTAAACAGGGCCGTCAGAATGCCGACAATCACAGCTCCCAGAAACATGGGCCAGCTGGATCGGCTTTCGCTGACGAAAAATGCCACGGCCAGGCCAGGCA
>JANOUN010000075.1:0-3099 GCA_031416875.1 Planctomycetota bacterium
AGTACTCAGAATCCTGGACAGAAGGGATTCAGATCTTTCACAACCCGCGAGCTTTGCTGCCGATTCCGCCTGGAGTGTTTGAAGACTGTGCGCATCATTTCCTCGACGATGGAGTAAGTCGCGCTGTGCTTCCGGATGGCTTCATTCATTTTTCGAAGACTTTCGTGTTGATGCCAAAGTCAGATCTAAACACTTCCGTTCCAGATCAGCCTGAGCGTTCAAAGGAGTGATGCTGAGATCACTTTCAGAAATAACCCGTCAAGGTACTCGTCACCGGCGTGTCTTCTTCGTTGCTAAGGGAAAGCATATGCACCAAACAGTACTGGAAAAACTCTTTCGGGATCAATACCCAAATGCAGATATCGGTGTCGTGCAGATAATGCACGTTCCACCGAACGTTCCCGTTCGCGACGTGAACATTCGGATCGGAGAAGTTCACTACAAACTTCTTGCATCGTGTTTGGAGGCCCTGCTCAATCGCCGGCTGCCTTTGGACAAGTTTCTGGACGAGATGGCCAATTACAGGTCAGCTCAACAATAAACGCTCCAATCACTTTCCTTGTTCGTCCTCCGAGCCGCACAAACTCAGGACCACGCGAAAGCCCACGCCGCGGCTGCCTTGCCAAGGCTGATTCACGAAGCGAAAAGCCGAAGTGGAATCCTTCGCAAGACTGTAGAAGCAGCCGCCCCGAATCGCCCAAATCAAGCTTTCTTTGTCTTCACACCATTCATATACATTGCCGTACATGTCGTAAAGACCCCACGGGTTCGGTAGCTTCGTGGCTACAGAATGCGTTGCCCCGTCGCTGTTCCTAACAAACCATGCGTACTCACCGAACTGCGACTCGTCGTTACCGAAGCTGTATTCTGTCGTTGTCCCGGCGCGGCATACATACTCCCATTCAGCTTCGGTAGGTAAACGATACACTCGATCGGCTGCTCGTTCTGCCGACAATGCTGAAAGAAGTAGGCAAAAAGTTACGGCATCATGGCCACTAACCATGTCAACCGGGTTGTCCGGAGCCTTGAATGCGCTCGGGTTATGCCCTACCACGGCCTCGTACTGCGATTGCGTCACTTGGCAAATGCCCATGTAAAAGGGTTTCGGGAGAATTACCTCGTGAGCGTCTGATTTTTCATTCATCAGGAACCTCCCGCTCGAAATCCGCTTCAGGTCCATGCCCACACTGTTCTTAACCAGATCGATGTCGAGCAACGTAGGCGATGACGTGGAAGATTGCTCTGGTATTCCAGACAGTGGTGCAGAAGAACTCAGAGCCACGCGGAAGCCAACGTAGGCCGAGCGGGACGTTGAGGCAGAGGTGAAGCGGTACGCCGACCTACAACACTGAGCCAAGGTGCGCCACGAGCCTCCCCGTACTACCAGGTCCGCGCCATACGATGGGTGATAAGATTTAGGAGAAGATGAGGGACCACGTGGGTTAGTCATTGGACCTTTCAAGGTGTCCACATAGTAGTCCGCGCACCACTCCGCGACGTTTCCATGCATATCGTACAGTCCCCACGGATTTGGCTTTCTCCGGCCGACCGCGCCGGTACTTCCATCTTCGAGTTCGTATCGATTATAACGTGCAAAATGATGCAACTGAGTCACATCGTCGCCAAAACTGTATTCGGTCGTCGTACCCGCACGGCATGCATACTCCCATTCTGCCTCCGTAGGCAAACGATACACTCGACCAGCTGCTCGTTCTGCCGGTAACTCAGAAAGATGGCGGCAAAACGCTACTGCATCGTCCCAGCTTACATTCTCCACGGGATTTTGGTCGCCCTCAAAGCTACTTGGGTTAGGGCCCATTATGCGACGATACTGTTCCTGTGTGACTTCGTACACTCCCATGTGAAACGACCGTGTAAGTGTGACTTGGTGGGTGGGATCATCAGTGTAATAATGTATGTTGAAGACCGACCCCATTATGAACGTCCCTGGCGAAATCAGAACCAACTTCATTTCGATGCTATATGCTATTGGTTATGAATTTGCCATTACCCGAAACAGTTTGCCTATTCATCGGAAAACGGTCCTTCAATCAAAGGTGGATCAGAGTTGGTCAGATCGCCAATGGAATTGCCACGCGAGACGAAGCCATGACGAGCAGCCAGTAGGTGCCAGGCGCCCCATTCATGATGTTGCTGCTCCAATATGAAACGCTGCATCATGCCCGATTCTCAACACAAATGACTTTCTGTCCGGGTACGCATTTTTCGCGGCCAATGCTGCCTCAAGAAACGTTGCTCCGAGAAAAAATGCTTTGGACACAGGTTCAATTGCAACAAATTGACCGCAGTGCGTTGCCTCAAGCCGACTTCTCAGTTCAAGTTCGTAAACTTCTTTGGCTCTTTCAGCAATTGACATTCTTAGTTCTCCTTCACATACGTACCGCAGTTCTCAGTGGCAGGATTGTACGGTCTCAGTGGTAAGGCAACAAACTCAGATTTCCTGGATATACCGCACGTGGTTGGCATTGGCTCTTTTAACCGCGTGCGCAGCAGACGGCGCGAACAGAGTCCCGCTGGCCAGATTCAACGCGCGGGGCGTTGCCCACGCGGTTAAACGATTGTGCCATCTTCGTTCGACTTCGCGAGTGCGGGAGGAGGGAATGGCGTAGCGGCCAAGGCCGAGCAGACTTGGCTGTGTCCCGCAGAGGATCATTGCGACGAAGCGCGAAGCGTCTGATCGACAAAATCGGAATGCAGCCCGATTCTCAGCGAGCATACAGCTCTGCAAACGCCTGCCGGTACGGAAGTTCATTCGCGGGGAAGAGCGCGTCGAATCCGGATTGAGCCACCGCGCCGCGCTGGAACCGGCGTTTTTCGAAGACGGGCATGGTGTGCCCTGTGATTTGCTCAACGCCGCGCCGCACGACTTCACCCTTGAGCTGATAGAGTTTTGAGTGATCCCAGTCGGTGAGTTCAATAAACGGGATGCCTTCGGACACGTCGATGACGTTTGGCAGAGCGAACGGACTGAAGCCACGGAAGCCGAGAGTTGCTGCCGGTGCCCATGAGCGCACATGTCCGCGACTTTGACCGCCGCTGTATGTCAGTGAATGCTTGACTGCGTTGACACCCCAGCCT
>JANOUN010000076.1:0-4400 GCA_031416875.1 Planctomycetota bacterium
AATTTGCTAGAAGCCAAGGCCGAGGCGTTGGTGAATACGGTCAATACCGTGGGGATCATGGGCAAGGGCATTGCGCTCATGTTCAAGGAGCGGTTCGACGACAACTTCCGCCTGTACGCGGTAGCCTGCAAGGCAGGCCAAGTGCATACCGGCAAGATGTTTGTTACCAAGCCTCACGAGTTGGACGGTCCGCGCTGGATCATCAACTTCCCCACCAAGCGGCATTGGCGATCTCCCGCACGGCTGGAGTGGGTCACAGAGGGGCTGCAAGACCTGCGACGCTTTTTGGTGGACGAGCAGGTCAAGTCTGTCGCTATCCCACCACTCGGCGCAGGCAATGGCGGGTTGGATTGGCCCGCTGTTCGTGAACAGATCGACAAGGTGTTGGGCGATCTTGACCTCCAAATCACGGTGTTTGAGCCCACCAAGGCCTATCAAAACGTGACCAAGCGAAACGGTGTTGAGAAGCTGACCGCCGCTCGCGCATTGATTGCCGAGTTGGTGCGACGTTATTGGGTGCTGGGCATGGAGTGCAGTTTGCTGGAGATCCAGAAACTGGCCTGGTTTCTGGATCGGGCGATTGAACGCCGGCAGCCGGGCGACAACCCGCTCGACCTTCAGTTTGAGGCGAACAAATTCGGGCCTTACGCTCACCGATTGACCAAGTTGCTGGACGGGTTGGATGGCAGCTATCTGCGCAGCGACAAACGGATTGCCGACGCTGACCCGTTTGACGCGATCTGGTTCAACGACGAGCGCCGGGAGTTGGTGCAGGCCTATCTCGGCAGCGAGGCCAAGGCCTACACCGGTGCGCTGGAAGAGGCCGCCGCACTCATTGACGGCTTTGAATCCCCTTTTGGTATGGAGCTACTGGCCACGGTGGACTGGTTGATCAGCCGTGAGGGGATACAACCCACGGTACAGGCCGTGCGTGAAGGCATCACGCGTTGGCCCACTGCTGGCGCTGCTGAGCGCAAGGCCAAGCTGTTTGACGATAGGGCCATTGGTATTGCTCTGGAGCGCCTGGCAAACCCGCCGTACCAAGCAGACATAAAGATCCCTCCACTGAATTTGCCTTTCGTCCCATAGCAGGCCTCAGCCAGGCATGCCAACCATCGAGATCAGTTTGCCGAAAAAGAGGTGGACGTCTTCATGGATTTCGTCAGCCGTCATGGCCGCCGCGACGCGCTCGCGCAAAACCTCGACTTTAGGATTGCCGTTGCGCAAGGTGTGAAACAGCGAAGTGTCGTTCTCAAACAGAATCCGCTTTCCATCCACTTCCTGAAAGATATTTGCCGACACGTTTCGCCACGTTTTGCTTGCGGGAAGAGTCAAATTTTCATCCGCGAAGAACTGATCGATTTCCTTCAAAGTCGACTCGGCGAAAAGGTCACCTTCATCCGACTGCAACACCTGCAACGCCGCGCGCTTCCAGGCCGGCAAGACCAACAGGTAGTTTTCAATGTTTTTTCTCCGCCATTCCGCAAGCGCAGGGTTCTGAGGCTCCGGATGAAATGCCTGCTCACTGCCATCGTGATCAAACAGCATCAACTTCTTGACCCCCGGGACGATTTGTTGAAGTGCAGCAAAGTGTTCATTTGAAAGTCGCATCATTTCCCGCTTGGTGCCGCCACCCATGATCTTGAAGTGAACCTTCTCCAAAACATGCGACGCATTGCATTGTTCCGCCCAGGCACGCAGGACGCGCTCGTCAGTCTCGCCCTCAACATAGACGACATACGGCGACCCGATCAGCGCGGTGATTTGTTCGTTGGATACTGCCGCCATGGCCCGCAGCACCTCGGGCGTGGACTCGATCCGCTTGGGAACCTGGTTCAGCAACGAGAGTATCTGGCTCGGATCGACGCCATTGGCGAATTCTTCAGCATGGGTCGCAATCAAGAACTGAACTTTCTTTTCGACAGACTTATCTTTGAAATAGTCGAGGATGGCCCGCTGCAAATTGACATGCAGATGCGCATCGGGTTCGTCCAACAAGATGGTTGTAGGCTGATAACCAAACAAGAATGCGAGCAAGGTCATCGTCTGGTGAAACCCGCTGCCGCCGGAAATTAAATCGTAGGTCTTTCCGCCTTGGCGGTATTCGACGACGATATGAACGTCCTTGTCGGGGTCATACCGCGGTGGCAGCAATTCGACCGAAAACCATTGCCAGACGATGGACGCAAGCTCCATCCAGTCTGCCGGAACTACGCGGTTCTTGGTTGCCCTGCCGGTGTCTTCGCGCCCCGGCGGCCGGTAGACACGAAGGAGCAAGTTTCGCAGCACACTTCCTGGCTGGCCTTTGCCGATCTGTTGACGGATGGGCGCGACATCCAGCCACTTTTCATTTGGCTCCAAGCCCGAAAACGGTGGAACAAATGCAACACGCGGCAAGTGGCCAGACTTCTCGCATTCCCGAAACGCCGCCCAGCCGCCAACAGGCGTCGCGTAAATGGTTTGGGGCGAGTGATACCGCAACGCGACGCCAAAAGAATGGTGGACATTGCCTTGGGCACGCCATTCGACCAGGATCTCGATCAGAATGAACTTCTGCTTCTTGCTGCCGTTTTCCGATGGATAGTGGCGATCGGTCCGATCCTTCCACAACAAATTGAACTCAGGCACAGGCAAAGCCGTGAAGTTGGGCAACACGATCTGGATTCCTGTGCTGCCGCTGCGTTTGGCGCGGTGAAACTCGTCGACACAAAATTGCCAAATGGCAAGCGCCTGCAAGACCGTGCTCTTCCCGCTGTTGTTCCGCCCCACCAATAGATCGAAGTCGGTAAAGACATAGGGTTGGTTGGCTACGCTCTTGAAGTTGCGTAGCGTCAATTTGTTGATCATCGAATCAGCCCCCTTTCGACGTCCCGGTAGGCATTCTGCGCCGCCACCTTGGTCGGTTGCGGTACCAATGGGAATGTGCCCAGGATGTGCACGAATTCGGCTTCGGTCAATCCGTAAAGGTGGGCGACCAGGCCATCCAGTTCGGCACGGAGTTGGGCACGATTGGCGAAGTGTGTGGCACCATCGTTGTTTCCTTGCCGGCCAACAGCTTTCGACAATTTTTCGAACTCCGGTGAAGTACATGTCAAGCGCGCTACCCGCTCAACAAGGTCCTTGAACACCGCGTCTTGCGCCGTGAGCCGTGGCACGGGACACTGGTAGATGAAGAACATCGTGAGATTGGCCGAAACCTGTTGGCGCAAGTAGTAGTCAAACACCAAGCTGTTCATGAAAGCCAACAGGCAAAGCTGCTCCGCCTCACCCTTTGGCTGAAAACCCACATTCAAGGAGTGTCCGCTGAACACGCCGGGAGGCAAGATGGACGCGATCATCGTTCGCTCGTTCGTTGAACTGGCTACTGATCGGTGGGCAATGCGGTAGCGCTGATACGAAAGCGCCTGACCGTCGTCTGCTCCACGACCAATCAATGACTGCCGACCACCTGTCTCCGGCACCCAGAATTTGAACGCCTGTCGAGCAAACTCGAACTGGTGGATCATCTTTCCTTCTACCAGTGGCAACGCACCCGGCTCCGCATGCGTCTTGAACAAGGGCGCATCGTCCGTCATATGCAACTCGCGGTGCAATGTCAGGTTCCACACACCATCCACGTGTTGCCCCAAGACTGGGAACTTCAACAACTTGTTGGCAATAGCCAAGTCCACGGACGACTTGAACTCCATCAATGAAAAGCTGTCCGGCGACAACCGCTTGACCAACTCCACATCCAACCACAGTGCCCCCTCAGCCGGAAAACGCGTCAGTTCCGCCACATCGTGCCGCATGAACGCCGCCGGGAACCGGGTCGTGCCACCGCCCCCTGCGGCTTCGACGGCCATCGGCGCAAGCAAGTCGTCCGGCGCGGCGCTGGCGTTGCGCTCACCAGCAGCTTGTAGCCGCGGCAGCGCACTTTTCTCGAAGGTCAGCACGACGAACTTGAAACGGCTGTCCACACCTTCAAAAAGCATCTTGCGGTTCTCGAAGCAGAACAGCCCTTCGATCTGGGTCTGCCCGAACAACATGTCGCGCAAACCCTTGGCGCCCAAGTCGGTGTAGATGCCACTGGGGATCACGATGCCGCAGTGCCCGCCCGGCCGGGCCAGGTGAAAACAACGCTCGACAAACAGTTTGTAGAGGTTCAGGTCTGAGCCAACCTTGCGGCCGTCGACCACGGCAAACTGCCTCTGGTATTGCGGCGCGGCGCGAAAGTACTGGTTCATGTGCGGAAAGCGACTCTCATACGCCAGCCAGGCCGCCCGCACCTCCGGGTTCTGCAGCAGCTTGCCCTGCTCCTTCTCGAACTCCTTGATGGTCATCTTGTTCTTGGTGACCACGCTCGAATATTCGGCAAAGAACTCCTTGGCCTGTGGCTTGAAAACTTCCCACGGCGGGTT
>JANOUN010000077.1:0-1663 GCA_031416875.1 Planctomycetota bacterium
ACAGCAGGTGTAGGAGTTTTCAATCCGACTGTGATTGCAGCCTACCGGAAGATCGCAAAGAATCAGGAACGTCTCCAGGCGTACTGCGACAGCTGCGAATCCGAATCAAGAATGTCGATATCAGGCTACTTCAGGAATTGACATGATGAGCAACAACGGACCACGGCCAAAGCGCAGACCGCCAAACTTTCGCAAGCGAATCGTTCATGTGGATCGTGTTCGCTGTCCGTGTTGCCAATCGACGAACCTGGAGACCCGCCGAAGTTCTCGGGATGCGGTTGATGGTTCAGTGGCTCGGGATACGCGCTGTCGAGACTGCGGGGAATTATTTCTAATCATGCTGGATTGATTCCAGACTTTGGATTCCCGCAACATTGCGGTTGATACCGTTCCGCATGACACCAGCGAACGCGAGGCCCACGATGAACGAACCATTTCAAATCCATTCGATCAGCTTTACCTGTCAGCTGTTGCAGCAGCCGATTGGCAGGATTCGCGCGGCTGCTGATCGTCTCGGGATTTGTGCGAGTTCAATCAATGGCGTGGTTCACTTTTCTGAGGCCGACGTTGAACTGATTCGCGCGGCCCTTCTCGCGGAGCTGCGTTCACGTGAGTCGCAAATTATCGACCAGCGAAAAAATATTTCTTGAAAAGGAAAAGACACATGGCACCTGAAACACCAAAAGACAAACTTCGGAACCAGTTGAAAAATCTGGCTGAGGGACGGGCAGCGATTATCGAGGCATCGACGTTCGAAAAATTGAAACGTCTGGATTCTGAAGTTGCCAGACGTCAGGTCGAATTGTCCGAAGTTGAACGCGTCGAAAATTCGGCAAAACATGCCATTCCGCCATCAGCGGCTGAGAACGAAACCTGGCGAGAGATCCGACGATTGAGCGACGAAGAGGCGGGCATCGTCCATCGTCAGCGCGTACCTGAAAAGTTCATTCGCCCGGATGCACTTGAATTCTTCAAGGGCGACATCGCAGCCCGTCGTGAAAAACTCGAAAACCAGTATCGGGGCTTGAAGTTCAATCAGTCGGCAGGCCCTCGGTATGTTGCTGAGATGAGCGCGATTCAGGAAGAAGAGAGTTCATTTGCTACGCGGGTGAAACCCGCTTGCATCTCCGGAATGCGGCTCTTTGAGATTCGGCAGCAGAAGGCCGCTTTGCAGGCCAAACGCGATGAATTGAAGGCGGCTCGTGAAGCTGCCGGACTTGCAGCAGTTTGAAACCGACGCGTGTCGGTTTTCATGTATCGTTTCATGGTTTCACCAGAAAGTCAGAATAATGTCAGCAGAACAATTTGCAAAAGATGCCGTCGCGGCAATGGCATCCAGGGCAGGTGCAAAGGTCGAGTTGTCGCCCGAAGCGGCAAAGCTGTCGAGTCGCCCGTTGTGGTCAATCGCACACAAATCGCTGGAGCTGTCGGGTTCAAAGCTGGATATGTACGGCGACAAAGAGCAGATCGCAGACGAAGCCATGCAGATGGGTCAGGCTACGCGACGGCATCAGTTTTTCAGCGGTCGTGAGGACGCTCGCTACGTTGGGGCGTCAGCGGCTCCATTCTCAAGGCCAGGCGATTTCCCGAACATCCTGTCGGGGCTGGCAAACAAGTTTTTGGACACAATCGAGCTGAATGACGAGTTCAGTTTTCCGCACAT
>JANOUN010000078.1:0-5664 GCA_031416875.1 Planctomycetota bacterium
GTCAGGAAATTCGTCGTCAGATCGAAAAGACGACTTCGGAATATGACAAGGAACAGCTCAATCAGCGACTGGCAAAGCTGGCAGGAGGTGTTGCCGTCATTCGTGTTGGTGCTCCTTCTGAGGCGGAAATGAAAAGCCGCAAGGAAGCACTGGACGACGCGATCAGCGCTACCAAGGCAGCTGTCGCGGAAGGCATTGTCCCCGGCGGCGGTCTGACCCTGTTGCGCGCCATGGACGCGTTGGAACTGGAAGAGGCCAAATGCGATGGGGATGAACGCACGGGTGTGCGAATTCTGAAGCGTGCGCTCGAAGTGCCAGCTCGGCAGATCGCGGAGAACTCCGCAGCCGAAGGCGGTGTCGTGGTGGGACAAATGCGGGCCGGAAAGGGAAATATCGGGTTCGATGCATCGACCGGAAAGTTTGTGGACCTCATGGAAGCGGGAATCATTGATCCAGTCAAGGTCGTGCGGCTCGGACTTGAGAATGCGGTGTCTGTGGCTGGCCTGCTGCTGCTGACGGAAGCAACGATGACCGACATGCCGGAGCCAGCACGCGAATCCCGTCATATGCCCGGCGGTGAATTTGGAAACGAATGAATTGAAGTCGCGTTCAATTTGGGATTTTGCGATGTGGATTTTCCCTTTCGTTTGACCGAGCCAACCGCGAGGCGCAGCCCCGGATTGGCATACCAACGGGCAGATTCTGCCGCTTTATCACGTGAATTGACTCTTTCCACGGTCTTTTTCGCTGATCGCCTTGTCCGGATTCCGCCGTCACTCCTCCGTTTCACGCTGTTCGGCGTTGACCGGAACAGTGTGATTGGCGTACGTTTCTGAACATCTGTCGCTGGGAATTGATTCGAACAGTCAGCGCAGACACCAGGGTTTTCCGAAGGATGGGCGCATGTGCGGAATTGTGGGCTATGTTGGATTTCGTTCCGTGTCGGATCTTCTGGTGGAAGGTCTTCATCGGCTCGAGTACCGAGGCTACGACAGCGCGGGAATCGCGGTCCTGCACGAAGGCGATATTTCGGTACGCAAGAAGGCCGGTCGCGTGCTGGAACTTGCCGGTCTGATACAGTCACAACCCATTCGCGGCCACGTGGGAATTGGCCACACACGCTGGGCAACGCACGGAGCCACCACCGACCAGAATTCGCATCCTCACCTCGGCGGCAACGGCGAAGTTGCCATCGTGCATAATGGCGTCATTGAGAATTACGACACGCTGCGCAAACAACTCACGGGGTTGGGATTCGTATTCCATTCACAGACTGACACCGAAGTTGCCGCCCACCTGCTGGCACACAATCTTGAGGAGCAGGTGATACTGGGTGGTTCTGCATCGGACATTGAAACATGTCTGCGGGTGGTTGAACTGACACTGGAAAAACTCAAAGGAACCTACGGTCTGGGCATCGTGTTCCGTGACTGTCCGGACACCGTCATCGCCGCCCGTTGCGGAAGTCCTCTGGTGATCGGAGTCGGCAAGGATGAATACTTCCTGGCGAGTGATTCGAGTCCGCTGCTGGGCTACACGAAGGAAGTCGTGTACCTGTCTGACAATGAAGTCGCCGTCCTGCGGCCATCCGGACTACGGATCGATCATCGCATGACGGGCAGCGTGTTTCCCAACGTGCATGTCCTGGAACAGGTGTCCGCCGACATTGAACTTGGCGACTACGAACATTACATGCTGAAGGAGATTTTCGAACAACCGCAGACGATCGAGAACGCGCTCCGCGGTCGCCTGGATCCAGATGAAGCAACGTCCGTGATCGGCGGTTTGAATCTGACGGCGAAGGATCTGCGTCGCATCGATCGGATTGTGCTCACCGCCTGCGGCACGAGTTGGCACGCAGGGCTGGTGGGAGAATTTCTGCTCGAAGAATTTGCCCGAGTGCCAACCGAAGTGGAATACGCCAGCGAACTGCGTTATCGAAATCCCCCGATGAGTGACCGTACCCTGGTCTTCGCAATCACGCAAAGCGGTGAAACAGCCGACACGCTGGCCGCGCTGCGGGAATGCAAACGCAAAGGACATCCGACGCTGGCCATCTGCAACACGGTCGGCTCCACCATTGCCCGCGAGGCCGACGGCGGCATCTATCTGCATGCCGGCCCCGAGATCGGTGTGGCTTCCACAAAAGCGTTCACGTCGCAGGTGACTGTGCTGACCCTGCTCGCGCTGCATTTGGGACGAATGCGACACATGTCGTATCCGGCCGGACGCCGCATCATCGGCCAACTGCGTGATATGCCGGACAAAGTCAGCAAGGCGCTGCAGTGCCATGACCGAGTGCGTGAAGTGGCCGACAAGTACTTCCGCTTTAATAACTTCCTGTATCTCGGCCGCCTTTACAATTTTCCCGTCGCACTGGAAGGTGCATTGAAGCTCAAGGAAATCAGCTACATCCATGCGGAAGGTTATCCGGCCGCAGAAATGAAACACGGCCCGATTGCACTTGTGGATGAGCAAACTCCGAGCGTCTTCGTGATTCCTCGCGGCGGCATTTACCCCAAAGTCGTGAGCAATATGGAAGAGATCAGGGCTCGCAAGGGTCCGATCATCGCCATTGCCTGTGAAGGCGATACCGACATCGCCCGCGTGGCGGATGATGTGATTTATGTGCCGGACGTTGAAGAGTACCTGCAGCCACTGGTCTGCGCAATTCCCTTGCAGTTGCTGGCATATCACGTGGCCCTGCTGCGCGGCTGCAACGTCGATCGTCCTCGCAATCTTGCCAAGAGCGTGACCGTGGAATAATCTTGTCGCAGGCGACCTATTGCTCTGTCAGTCGTGTTTTGATGTGTGCCACGGGCTCTGCCAGTGTTTCCTGCAGATGGGGAGCACTGGCAAAGCCAGTGGCACGCAACCCATCAATGCATGTGTGACAGAGCACTATTCCCGTCTCAACAACTGGTCCAGGACCGCTCGATTTGCTTCCGGAAACTGAAGGGACGCAAGTTCCTCAAAACCGATCCAGCGAAACGGACTCTCAGGGTTCGCATGGTCCGGCAGGCCGGGGCTGAGTCCGCAGCGCCAGAAATGCAGTTCGACATCGCCGTGCGGGTAGGAATGTTCGATTGTCGCCAGATGATTGCGCGGGATGATGATGAGTCCTGTCTCTTCCTGACATTCACGTACGGCGCACGAACGCGGCGTTTCATCGATTTCGCACTTGCCCCCGGGAAATTCAGAGAGGCCTGGCAAAGGCACGTGCGCTGCACGTTGACCGACAAGTATTTTCCCTGCCGATTCCACCACCGCAATCCCGATTCGAACGGCCGTCGTCATTTGGTACAAGCTCCGGTAAATCAGACGTTGTCGCGCGTCAGGGAAAGTTCAGGCACAGCCGCCTCAGAGACGACTGCATCCAGTAATTCTTCGCCGTGCTGATTCAATAAATGCCGCGCGTCACGCAAGACCGGCAAACAGTCGGAGTCCAGCGCAGGAAGTGTGACGCGTTTCATCACCTGGTTCAGTCGTCCCAGCAGCCGCGCGTCGTCGGCATAGTCATAGAGGAATTGCGTGATTCGGAATTGCTGTACGAATCCGGCCAGTTGATCCGTCGTGCGCGTGGCCACTGCGTTCACCGCTTCCTGGATCTGCAACGCGGACACCTGAGACAAAGCGGCATAGTAGTCGTCCAGCACCTCGGACATCTGTTGCGCGATGAAATCATCCAGCAGCAATTCGATCACGATGTGACCAAGCAGCGCAGGCCGATGATCGAAACGATCGGGCATGATTCTGCGAAAACGCAATGACAGCTCCGCTTCGAGCATGACGAACCGTACCGAACGATGAAACAAATCATCGTCGTGCAGATGCTGCAACATACCTTCCGCAATCGTCCGCAGATCGGCATCCAGCGAATCCAGATGTTCGTGAATCCTGCGACTGCGTACGCGCACACGGCGATCCGCCACGCTCAACCAGTCCGGTACCGCCGTTCCGGCAACCATCAGCGGCGAATCGAGGAACCGAAATCCATGCGCAAGATAATTCATAACGGGATTTGAATGGCTTTCAAACAATTCTGGAAGACCGATCTGGCCGATTTTACTATGATTTCAGGTGCTGAACTTGAAATTTGAGACATTCCGCTGGCCGCACATGATCCACCCAACCATGTCCACAGAATCGACGTCGCGACACCACGCCTGGATCGCGCATACGCAAATCATGCTCAATTCCTTCCGGCGTTTTGTCGGCCGAGAGTTGATCGAACGCACGGGCGACGCCGAAGAAGAAGCACAGATCGTATTTGAGGCTCCTTTCGTCGTGGTCTCGCACGGAATGCAGGATGATCCGATCCTGAACTACGGCAACCGAACGGCGTTGACGCTGTGGGAAATGGATATGCCGACATTGACCTCCACTCCGTCACGCCTGACCGCCGAACCCATGCATCGCGATGAACGGGCGCAACTGATGACTCGCGCAGCACGAGACGGTTTTGTCGACGACTATCGCGGCATCCGTATCAGCCGTTCCGGAAAGCGATTCCTCATCGAACGGGCTATCATCTGGAATCTGGTCGATCCTGAAGGCAAACGTGTTGGCCAGGCAGCGACATTTTCGCACTGGATTCCCTTGTAGTGTGTGGGCAGCGCAGCGAAGCACACCCTATGGAAACAGTATTAATCGTCCTCGCTGTCTGAATGTTGAACCTCATCGAACGGATTTGCAAGAGGTGCAAAAGCCGCTCGCTCTCCTGTCTCAGTGAGCCACCGATTTCAAAGCCCATCGTGCACAGTTGTTGAATCCGATTCCGGCGGCGCACGCTCAATGGCACGTGGTTTACATCCGGAAGCCGTCGCGTGTCGCCTTTTGCTCCGAAAAAGCGGCGTTTCTTTCGCGGAGCGAAAGACGACAATCCTAAAACAAGTGCCCTTAGGCGCACACCACGGAGTTCGCCAGATGCATGACGCACAACTCGCAGGAGTTTGAAAACGTCGCACTCATGGCCGCCTGATGTCGAAGATCGCAGGGATGACTGTTGTTCGCCAATAAATCTTACTACCCTGATGAGATTGTTGCGTCTCCAGATCGATTCGACGCTTCGGAGCTTTACCAATGTGGCGGTTTCGGCTCAACACGACTGTGGCGGTGGTTTGCCTTGCCGGATGCACGCTGCTTGTTCTCACTCAACGGACGATTCTTGAGCCGGTGGGCGGTATCCTCACGCCTCTGATCTATTTGGGGATGATTCTTGTTGCGGGCATCATTGGCGGATGGAAATCCGGGGTCACCGCAACAGTGCTTGGGCTTTTCACGGCATCTGTATTTTTTTCTCCCCCCTATTTCATCCGTGCGGCCTCAAGCTCGATCGAATTACTGCGGCTTGTCGCGTATGGATTTCTGGGTGTGACCCTCAGTGCGATCTGCGGATTGCTAAAGCATGCCTGGAGAAGAATTGAAGATCGTCAACGCCGACTGGAAATCGAGGTCAATGAACGTCGGAAATCGCAATTGGGGGAAAAGGCGCGAGCTGACGAACTGTTGACCACTCTCGCAAAGGGCCGGGATGCGTGAACCAGTTTATCAGCCCGCTGGGCCGCTGCTTCGTACCGGTCCCGGTATCCAGCGAAGTCCATATGCTTGTCGTCGCCGGGAATTAACCTTGTCAGCATCCGTCGGTCGGTGTTCACTTGCCAA
>JANOUN010000079.1:0-6375 GCA_031416875.1 Planctomycetota bacterium
GGAATTCAGCCGTTTCTGCCTCGCTGGCGCTTCGGGTTGGTATTAAATCAACAGACCGCCAGCACCCGGTTTTCGAGGTAAATCTGAGTGAACCGGACGCTAGCGCGTACCGGCTGACAGAAGAAACTGAGTGCCATTAAGCGCTGTCCACGGATTGCGGATCTGACTGAATTCTTATGCCTGATTTCAAATACTTAGCCAAAGAAATGACCGGCAAACAGGTTTCGGGCACGCTGACAGCGGCCAGCGAGAAAGATGCGCTGGCAGGTCTGGCGGCGAAAAGCCTGTTCCCGATTTCTGTGGTGTTGACGGAACAGTCAAAGCAGCAGGCCAGCACCGGTTCTCGGCGAGTTTCCGCAAAATACCTCACCGTATTCTACAACCAGCTGGCGGATCTCCTCAAGTCCGGAGTTCCGCTGCTGAGGTCACTGCAGCTTTTAGAAGACCAGACATCGCATGCAACGCTGAAATCCGTGATTCAGGATGTTCGGGAACAGGTCGCGGATGGGACCCGATTGAACGAATCGATGCGCAGGCATCCGAAGACATTCAACTTTCTGACGGTCAGCATGGTGAAAGCTGGCGAAGAAGGCGGATTTCTGGAAGATGTTCTCGCAAGGATCGCAGCGTTCAATGATCAGCAGGAGGAACTGAAGGGCAAGGTTACGGGAGCAATGGTTTACCCCTTGTTCCTGATGTCCGTCGGACTCACCATTGTCACAGTGATGATGGTTTGGTTCGTACCGAAGTTCGCGGCAATCTTCGGGCGCATGCAGGATCAGGGGACTTTGCCGTGGGCCACGACAACGCTCCTGGCAATCAGTGATGTCATTCAGAACTATGGTGTGCTGATTCTGTTTGCGATTGTCGGGACGGTTACCGGGACGATTGCTTATTTTCGGTCGGCTGAAGGAGCCCGAAATCTGGATAAGTGGAAACTGAAGATTCCCGGTCTGGGCGGTATTCTGCAGAATCTGGCTGTTGCGAGATTCTGTCGGATGTTGGGCACGCTGTTGAAAAACGGCGTGCCAATTCTGCAATCGTTGCGAATTGCCAAAGATGCGAGCGGCAATGTGATTCTTGCCGAGGCCATTGGAAATGCCGCAGACAATGTCAGCAGTGGTCAGTCATTGGCAGTGCCGTTGCGATCCAGCGGCCAGTTTTCACGAGATCTCATTGAGATGATCGCAGTTGGCGAAGAGGCCAATAACCTGGAAAATGTTCTGATCGGTGTGGCCGACAATCTGGAAAAACGCACCAGTCGTCGAATCGATATGGTTGTCAGACTGTTGGAGCCCGTACTATTGCTGGTCATGGCGGTTGTTGTTACGTTTGTGATCGCAGCACTGTTGTTGCCGGTGCTGAATCTTTCCACCACAGCATGATTTTTTTGAAAATGCGGAGCGAATTCAAAGATACAGTCGGTCTTCGCCGTATTGTCTGGTGTTGAACAATTGGCTCCGAAGAAGCAGATCCATCATCTGCGGAATGAAATGTTTTTTCGTGCGAGCGCAACTCATAGCTCATTTGATAAAGGGACAAACTTAGATGCGTTTACGTCAAACATTAACACTTGCCCGCGATCGTCGCTCCGGCTTTACTTTGCTCGAACTGCTCATCGTCCTGGCGATCATTCTGGTCATTGCGGCAATGGTTGTTCCAAATTTGATCGGCAGTCAGCAGACGGCCAACGAAAAGGCGACGCTGGCGACTATCAAACAGATGGAGGGTGCAGCTGGTGCATACGCCGCAGATCATGACGGAGAATACTTTGTCGGAAACGGGGAGGACGCATGGAACGCCTTGATGAATCCAGGCACTTACAAGAAGCGAAAACTGAAGCCGAATCTGGGAGAGATTCCTCTTGATGCCTGGGGACGCCCTCTGCAGTATGAGTGGAAGAGTGGCGGTGGTCATTCCAAACAACAAAATGCCCTGAAGCCAGCGATTTGGTCCACGGGACCAGATGGCCAGGGTGATGGAACGAATCCGAATGGGATTCCACTGAACAACTGGACGTCGATGGGTGTCGACAGCGGCGGCAAGTAAGCCCTGCTGAACTCCGTCGCATTGATCCGTCGCATTGATCCGTCGCGAACGCTCGGCATCTTTCCTGATGTCGGGCGTTCGTGCATGAACTGGCTCAACTGGTTGAACTGAAGTTATGAATCGACCCTCCACAATTTCAATCGGTCGCCGACCAGAATTTCCTGTTAGTGTACGGTCCATCGCCTGCGTCACTGAACACGGTCCGCTACAGTCTGCACTCCACCGAAACCAGCACGTCCGCAGCGGCTTCAGTTTGTTCGAACTCATGATCGTGGTGGCCATAATTCTGGCGGTGACGGCGATGGCTGCTCCCGGCATGATGGAACGCGTGCGCAGCGGGCGCGTGAAAGAAGCGGCTGAAGAGGTCAGTACCATGTTGGCCAACGCTCGCACACAGGCAATCGACACCGGCGTGGATTATCATTTTCGCTTTGAACTCGGTGGCCACAGTTTCGTTGCAATTCCGGCAGAAGCAGATCTGTCGGTCGGCAACTCGAACAATTCCGATCCTGAGACGGCTGAATTCAGTTATTCCTCCGACGAACTTCCGAAAACCTTGTTTCTCCGTTACAGCCCGAATGACAAGTCCGGCAGCGAGACGTTGAAGGGGCAGGTATTTGGCAATCTGGAAAACGCCGGAGAGCTGGCGTCAAAGAGTTGGTCAGAACCAATTCTGTTTCGCTTCGATGGCAGTGCAGAGGACAAGACGTTTTGCGTCATGGACGAACAGGAGCGGAGTTGTGATGTATCG
Organism: Planctomycetota bacterium; assembly: GCA_031416875.1. Lineage (GTDB taxonomy): Bacteria > Planctomycetota > Planctomycetia > Planctomycetales > Planctomycetaceae > SXXK01. Next base: position 2,801 of record JANOUN010000079.1, read on the forward strand.
GTTCGAGGACTCACAGGAGCGATCTCGACTTCCGGCGTCTTCATCATGGAGGAAGAATGATGAAGATCATGAGCGGAACGGCGCGAGCCGCCGGTCACTGTCATCGAAAACACTACTCGTCAGCTGTGGCTAGCGCCATTCCGCTCCAACGCAGGATTGGCCGTAGTGGTTTAAGTCTTCTGGAGGTTCTGATTTCCGTCGCGATCTTCCTGGGTGCGTTGACGGCGATCATGCAGCTTCTGAACACCGGGCGAGATTCCGAAGTTTCGGCGCGACTGAAGACCGAAGCCGTGCTCCGTTGTGAAGCGAAAATGGCGGAAATTGTTTCCGGCATCGAAAAAGCCGTATCGGCGACCGAAGGAACTTTTCCGGACGATGAGGTCGGCAACTGGAAGTGGTCTGCAGACGTCGGCAGCGGCAGTGCGACAAGTCTGCTTCAGATCACGGTCACCGTGGAGCATCTGCCCGATGGGAAGAATCCCAATGCCGCATTTACTTTGACGCGCTATATGCGTGATCCGCAGTTGTTTATCGACGCGGCACTTTCGGAGGCCGGGGAATGAACATCATCAAGCCATGCGAAATGACGAATGTCGCTCCTCGATCTGCAATCGAGCCTGAAACGCAGCGAACCGCGAGCGGCATTCACGTGACTGACATGGACGTTCAGCAAAAGGGCGGTTTTACCCTGCTGGAATTGTTGATTGCCATCGGGCTCACATCGATCCTGATGGTCGCTTTGTTTTCAGCAATGGATATCTACTTCAGGCTGCAGCTCGACAGTCACGAGGAAATCACGCGCCTGCAGATTTCCCGCACCCTGCTGCGGCAGATGACACGTGATGTTCAGTCGGTTGTGTTTGTGAAAAAGCAGACTGTGGATGACGAAACAGATTCTTCCGATTCAGGAGCGGGTTCATCCGGCGGGGCAGGCACAACCGGAGGTAGTTCTGCCTCCACCGGCGGGACAGGTTCCACGGGAGGAACGACCGGCGGTGCCAGTACGACTGGTGGGTCAAATACTACCGGCGAATCAAATACCAGCGGTGGCGCAAACGCATCGGGTAGCTCCAGCGGGACGGGCCAAACAGGCGGCACCGCTTCAACGACGCAGACGACTGACAGCGACACGACGGCGGCAATGTTGACTTACACGAGCGGGCTTGTCGGTTCGGAAAACGATTTGTTGCTGTACGTCAGCCGCCCGGACAGCAAGCTTTCCTATGTGGATGCTCAAAGTCTGACGTCGACGGACGAACGCACCGGAGATCTGATGATTGTCAGGTATTTCGTCGCTGACACAAGTGCGGGAGGTTTGTCGGGGTCGATTGCGAAGCGTCTGGCAGGAACGAAAACCGGGCCCCTGGGATTGGTTCGCATCACGGGCGACTTGTTCGGCATGAGCAGCGCCGTGCAGTCGGGGAAAGAAGAAGAATTCACGTCGGTGGATTCGATTGACGCCGCAGAAGTGTCGCATCTTGAATTCCGGTATTACGACGGGACGGACTGGCAGGAAACCTGGGACAGCACAATTCAAAACGGATTGCCCGTGGCGATCGAGATCATCATGACGCTTCGAAATCCGGATTCTGAAGGCGATCGGTTCTCTGCGGAGACTCCGGACCCGTATGCATTAGGTGAAACGCAACATCGGATGGTCGTTGCCTTACCTCTGGCTGAACCGTTTGTCACGGAGACCGCACTATGACGTCTCCCCGCAGATTCAAACGCTACCCGACCAGGACAATCCACTCTGGCAGACACCCCCGTCGCGGATTTGTGCTGCTGGTCGTGACGATCGTCGTCATTTTGTTATCGCTGGCCGCCTGGTCTTACATGAACAAAATGCTGCTCGAACAGGAAGCAACCATGATGTATGGCCGCGACGTGGAAGCGCGCATGGCCGCAGAATCCGGAATTGAATACGCCGCCATTCAGATCGGACAGCTGCAGACGGAACAGAGCCAGGACGTCTTTCACAACCCCGGGATGTTTCGAGGTCAGGTGTTATCAGAGGTTGACAACGCACGCGGGCAATGCCGATTCACAATTTTGGTCCCCAACGAATTGTCTTCAGCCAATGGCAGTTCGGTGCGATTTGGTCTGGCTCGTGAAACAGCAAAATTCAATATCAATCGCCTGACCGAATTTGAAGGCGACGATGACGATACGACGACTCCGTACGATGCGATTTCATTTGTGCCCGGCATGACGGAAGAGATATCAAATGCCATCCTGGACTGGATCGACAGCGATGAGGAACGCAGAGTCGGCGGAGCGGAATCAGCCGACTATCAGGGGCTGGCAGTACCGTATGCTGCTCGCAACGCGCCACTGGAATCCGTCGATGAACTGATCCAGATTCAGGGCATCACTCCGGAGTTGTTTTACGGCGAAGATGCCAATCGTAACGGCATGCTGGATCTCAATGAGGACGATGGCAACGAATCACAGCCCAACGACAATGCGGACGGGATTCTGGATGTCGGCTGGCGGGAATACTTCACCGCATCCAGCAAAGAGCGAAACACGACGACGGAAGGCGACAAAAAGATCAATATCAATGGCACCATTCTGACGGAACTGTTCGATGAGATTGAAGAAGCCTTCGACACAGAAACCGCCACATTTATCGTGGCGTATCGGCTGTGGGGCAATGAAAATGCGGACGCTGCGACCGTGAAAAGCCTGACGGTAGATCAAAAGGAACTTGCTCAGGCGATTGCAGGCAGCCTCACCAGTCAGGAGGGGATTTCGATCACGCGAAACGGGATGAACCTCAACCAGGTCGCCGCGTATTCTTTTCGTTCAATCTACGACGTGATCGACGCGCAGGTTGAGGCGGAAATCAATGACGCCCCGCAGACTCTCGTCAGTCCGTGGACGTCGGCAAATCTGCTCGACAAGATGCCGGAGTTCGAAGAAAGCTTTACGCATGTGGATGATGCGTTTATCGACGGACGAATTAACATCAATATTGCTCGCCGCGAAGTGCTGTTAGCGATTCCCGATATGACTGAGACCATCGCCAGCAGTATTGTCGATGAGCGTCCCGCGATCGAATCCACCGGCGCGGCGTCCGAAGCCATGTCCCTTCGAGCATCACCGACATGGCTGCTGGGTGAAGGTTTCGTGGATCTCAACACGTTTCGACGTCTGGGTCCGTGGCTGACAACCGGGGGTGATATTTTCAGTTTCCAGACACTTGGCCATTTCGACCAGGGCGGTCCGACCACACGCCTTGAAGCCATGATCGATGCAACTCAAAATCCACCGCGCGTGATCTTTCAACGCGATCTTACATCACTTGGTCGCGGCTTTCATCCCGGCCTGTTGAGCAGCAAGTAGTACGATCAATACCGGAACACAGCACCCAGGCTGAATCCGTTTGCCGCGAAGTTTGAATAGTTGACATTCTGGCGTATGTCCGGCGTAAATCCTGCTGCTCCCAATACAAAAGCAAGCTTCATACTAAAGCAACCTGCATGCGCCGAAGCAACCAATTCTTCGGGATTAGTACCTACGCCACTTTCGAAGCGACTGAGGTATGAATACTGCGTTCCGTCCAGGGTTTT
>JANOUN010000080.1:0-1773 GCA_031416875.1 Planctomycetota bacterium
TCGGAGCTTTACCAATGTGGCGGTTTCGGCTCAACACGACTGTGGCGGTGGTTTGCCTTGCCGGATGCACGCTGCTTGTTCTCACTCAACGGACGATTCTCGAGCCGGTGGGCGGTATCGTCAACGCCGACTGGAAATCGAGGTCAATGAACGTCGGAGAGCGCAATTGGGGGAAAAGGCGCGAGCTGACGAACTGTTGACCACTCTCGCAAGCATCGGGGACGGTGTGATCAGGACAGATGCCGAGGGACGCATTACGTTTCTCAATCCTGTCGCCGAAAAACTGATCGGATGGAAGACCGAACAAGTTGCTGGCCAAATGTTGTCGGACATCTTTCACATTGTGAATGCCGCGACGCATCAACCGGTCGAGAATCCGGCAATCCGGGCGTTGCGGCAGGGCTGCACCGTCGGCATGGCGAACCATACCATTCTGATTTCCCGGGACGGGAAAGAGCGCCCCATCGACGATTCCGCTGCTCCTATTCGGGACGCTTTTGGAACAGTCATCGGCAGCGTCCTGGTCTTTCGGGATATCAGTGATCGTAAGGAAGCGGAACAGGCGCTGCACGAGAGCGAACGCCGGTATCGAGCTATCGGAGAATTCATCGACTATGGCGTGTGGGTCTGCGACTCGGCAGGACGCAATACATATACGAGCGACTCATTTCTCAGACTCGTTGGGCTTACGCAGGAAGAGTATGCCGCACGCGGATGGTTGGCTGTGCTGCATCCTGAAGATGCCGAGGCAACCTTGCTCGCATGGCAGGAGTGCGTACGGTTAGGCGGGCGCAGGTGATCGGCAATCTGCTGACGAACTCTGCGAAATACACTGAGAGGAACGGACACATCCGGCTGGCAGCCTGGCAGGAAGGTGACTCGGCGGTTATCAGTGTGCGGGATAATGGGATTGGCATCGCACCGGATATGTTGTCTCAGGTTTTTGAGCTGTTCGTTCAGGCTGACTTGAACTCGACGAAATCCCAGGGCGGATTGGGCATCGGGCTGACTCTGGTCAGGAATCTCGTCGAAATACTTGGCGGATCCGTCAGAGCCATGAGTGCTGGTCTGGGGAAAGGCAGCGAATTCAGGGTTTATTTGCCGCTCGTCAGCGAGACACATGCCGAACTGACGATACGCGAACCGGAAAATGAAGTCGATACGACGTTAACCTCAAGCCTTCGACTCCTCGTGGTGGATGACAACAAGGATGCCGCCAGCAGTCTTGCGATGCTCCTGCGGATCCAGGGACACGAGGTCCGACTGGCTGACAGCGGTGCCGCCGCACTGGAGACAGTTGCAACCTATATTCCCGATTTGGTTCTGTTGGACATCGGCATGCCTGTGATGGACGGCTATGAAGTCTCACGGCGATTGCGCAAAACACCCGGACTGGAAAAGACCGTCCTGGCAGCGCTGACCGGCTGGAGTCAACCGGAGGATTATCGACGAACCGCCGATGCAGGTTTTGATCACCATTTGGTGAAGCCCCTGGAACCACAGATCCTGGAAAAACTTCTGACTGATGTTAGCCGACTGAAAAGACTGCCGATACAGCAAAAAAAGCCGCCCAGAAAACGGGCGAAGCCATGAAGGATGCCGGCCAGAAGCTGAAGAATGCGGGTAAATAGCAAGGGCCGGGATGCGTGAACCAGTTTATCAGCCCGCTGGGCCGCTGCTTCGTACCGGTCCCGGTATCCAGCGAAGTCCATATGCTTGTCGTCGCCGGGAATTAACCTTGTCAGCATCCGTCGGTCGGTGTTCACTTGCCAA
>JANOUN010000081.1:0-8585 GCA_031416875.1 Planctomycetota bacterium
TTTCAAAAGCCGATGGTTCGGTGCTCTGGAAACACGATCGAAACCTTGGAGCGCCAGAAGAGGCGGCTCAGAGTTATGCAACACCCGTTGTTGTCGACGAAGCAAACGGTCAGGTGATCGTTGTGTTGGGGGCAGACCATGTGACGGCTCACGACGCGGCCAACGGCAAAGAAATCTGGCGGGTCGGCGGCCTGAATCCGACGAATCATAAATACTTCCGCTCAATCGCCTCAGCCGCCGTGTCAGACGGAATGGTCATTGCACCTTATGCTCGCGGCGAATCGCTGACGGCCATCAAAATGGGTGGCCAGGGCGATGTGACATCCAGCCACATTTCGTGGTTTAACCAGGTCACGTCAGCGGACGTGCCGACACCAGCCATTGCCAATGGCCGCGTGTTTATCTGTCGTGACGGCGGTGAAGCCCGAGGCACGATCGACTGCCTGGACCTGCTCACCGGCAAAACAATCTGGTCCGGTCAGTTGCCGAAGAATCGTAACACGTACCGTTCATCGCCGACCGTGGCTGATGGTAAGCTGTATGTGGCTCGCCAGGACAGCACGGTCTTTGTGCTGGACGCAATGGGCAGCGAGTTCAAGGTCATCGCCCAGAATACCATCGCGGAAGAGCATACCGTCGCCACGCCGGTCTGTGTGGATGGCAAGATCATTCTCCGCACGGACAGGCATGTGTATCTGATCGGGAACAACGGCTGATCAACGTTGCGAGAAATCGCAACAACAATTTCAGAGTGGATTGAACGTCTGCTTCCGTCGGGATAGATTCGCAGCAGATTTGTGCAACACCGTCGAAGGGATTCCCTGAGAGGACTCTGGGACTGATGCTATTGTCCGAAATTCCTGTGAGTGGCCCATGGGGCGAGCGGCATCTGCTGGGGCTGGAACATCTTTCCGCCGATCAGCTCAACACAGTACTTGACCTGGCCAAACACTACGACACGATCACGAGCGGCGGCTCTCAACGACTGGATGTGCTTAAAGGACTTGTGGTCGCAAATCTGTTCTTCGAAAACTCGACTCGCACCCGCACCAGCTTCAGCCTCGCAGCTCGCCGCCTTGGTGCCGACACGGTCGATTTTACTGCCAGCTCCAGCAGTCTGTCGAAAGGCGAAACTTTTATCGACACGGCTCAGACGATCGAAGCGATGGGGATTGATCTGGTTGTATGTCGTCACCGAACTCCCGGCGCTCCGCATTTGCTGGCGCGAAATCTGAAGGCAGGAGTGATCAATGCGGGCGACGGGACACACGAACATCCAACCCAGGGACTGCTGGATATTTACACGATCCTGAAGCAACGGGGGCAGATCGCGGGCCTGACAGTGGCTCTCGTGGGCGACATTCGCCACAGTCGCGTGGCCCGTTCAAATATTCATGGACTTGTGGCACTGGGTGCCCGTGTCATCGTCTGCGGTCCGGCAACATTAATTCCCAGTGACATTACCCGGCTGGGTGTCGAAATCGCTTACAATCTGGACGAAATACTTCCGGAAGTGGACTGCGTCAATCTGCTGCGCGTGCAGTTTGAACGTCAGCGCGGCGCGTTTTTCCCGTCGATCGCGGAGTATGCTCATCTGTTCGGAATGAACGGTGAACGAATTCGCCGGGCTCGTGAAAACCTGCTGGTGCTGGCTCCGGGCCCGATCAATCGCGGTGTTGAATTGACGCCTGAAGTTGCCGACGGTCCGAATTCTCTGATCCTGAATCAGGTCACGAATGGACTGCTGATTCGCATGGCATGCCTGACGCTGCTCGCTCAGGAACGCCGCAAAGATCAGGAGATGCACCAATGAATTCTCTGCTGATTTCCGGCGGACGTGTCATCGATCCGGCAAACAATCTGGATGCCATAGCGGATGTGCTGATTCTGGACGGAAAAATTGCCGCCGTCACGCGGCATGACGCCGGTGTGGCCACACAGGCCCCGCCACATGGCACGCATGTGATTGATGCGGCGGGACTCATTGTTTCTCCGGGATTCATCGATACACATGTGTCGCTGCGGGAACCCGGATTCGAAGAAGACGAATGTACGGCGACCGGAACGGCGGCGGCACTGGCCGGCGGATTCACAACCATCGCCGCGCAATCCGACACGCATCCGGTTGTGGATGATCGGGCGGCAGCGGAGTTTATCCGGCTGCAGGCCGAGCGAGCTCGAAATTGCCGCGTCTATCCACTGGGTGCGGTGACGAAGGAAAGCAAGGGTGAAGAACTCGCCGAAATCGGGCAGCTGGTGCAGGGCGGGGCGGTCGGGTTTTCGGACGCTAAGCGGCCCGTGGCCAATTCCGAAGTCATGCGGCGGGCTCTCGAATACACGCGGATGTTCAATCGTCCGATTCTGCACTTCGCCATGGTGCCGGAATTGTCAGACGGCGGCGTGATGCATGAAGGCTTTGAGGCAACTCGTCTGGGCTTTCGAGGAATTCCGGCCGCAGCGCAGGATATTATGACAGGGCGCGACATCGCGCTGGCGGAACTGACAGGTGGTCGGATTCATCTGATGTGTGTCACGACCATCGATTCGGTCGAACGTATTCGCAGGGCCAAGTCGCGAGGTATTTCGGTCACGGCTGACGTCTCACCACATCATCTGCTGCTGACCGATAAAATGATGAGTTCTTTTGATACCATGTACAAATGCAATCCACCGCTGCGGTCTCAGAAACATGTGGATGCGATGATTGTCGGGTTACAGGACGGAACCTTATCAGCAATCTCATCCGACCATCAGCCGCTGGCTCTGGAGAAAAAGCAGGTGGATATGGATACTGCGCCGTTCGGAATCTGTGGCATCGAAACATTGCTTCCGGTTTGCATTCGTGCGTTGATCGAGCCTGGCCATTTGACATGGTTGCAGCTGATCGCGCGATTAACTACTGGACCCGCCGCGATTCTTGGCCTCAATCACGGAACCTTGTCCGTGGGCCAGGCAGCTGACGTCACGCTGATTGATCCCGCGAAAACATGGACCGTCCGCGCGCATGAGTTCCATTCACGCAGCCGCAACACTCCGTTCAACGGTGCGGAGTTCACTGGCAAGGTTGTGACAACGATCGTGGATGGCGAAATCCGATTCCCAAATAACCGATGACGGATGACGTATCTCAAATCTCAAATCTCAAATCTCAAATTATCCCTACACTCCCCGCTCTTTCCTGCCAGCTTCTAAACAATGTCGCTCACACAATCTGTCCTGATCGAAGTTAAGAATATCAAAGGCAAGGGCCGGGGTGTTTTCGCCCGCACACTCATTCCGGAAGGCACGATCTTCGAACGAGTGCCATTGCTGGTCATTCCGGCGAAGGAGATCCTGGAATGCGATCACGGCACTTTGTTGCTCGGCTACATCTTCGAATACAAGAAACAAGTGGCACTCGCGCTGGGTTATGGTTCGCTGTACAACCATTCGTACAATCCCAATGCGAGGTATGACGACGCCGGCCGACAGATCAAGGAATTCAGCGCCTTGCGCGATATTCACCCGGGCGAGGAAATCACGATCAATTACAACGGTGCGGAAGACATCCTGGACCCGGTTGAGTTTCCGGTCTTGGAGTGAGGTTTGTTGAAATTCAGAGGATCATATTCTGCATTCGAATCGGCCCTGTCGCGCAACGACCTGAGTTTCTGGATCGGGACATGACGGACCGTCGGAATCTCAGTCGGCGGAGCGACTGAGCTACGTAGGCGACGTCGCTCCGCGACTCGCATTCCTGTCAAGACTCATTCGTAAACGACACCTTGTCGCTTTTTTCTTTATTCCCTGTCTGAGCACCGCAGTCGTCCCAGGGTCAGATGCCAATCTTCCAAAACTCAAAATCCCGAGCTCACCGCATGCAACCATATTTGCCTCGACAATTCACCTTACTTCTTTTCTGCCTCCTGATGACAGCCGCGACCTGCCACGCGCAGCCACCGGCGGAGGATCCGTTTGCCTTGGGTGTTCGTAATACGGAACCACTGAGTGCGGAAGACCAACAGGCCACGTTCGTCGTGCCGGACGGTTTTCGCGTGGAACTGGTCGCTGCAGAACCGGACATCGCCAAACCTATGAACCTGGCCTTCGACGCCAAAGGCCGCTTGTGGGTCAGCAGTTCGCTGGAATATCCCTTCGCGGCTGCGGCGGACGTGACGCCTCGCGACACGATTCGCATTCTGCAGGACCAGGACGGCGACGGCAAAGCGGATGTTGTATCGGTGTTTGCCGACAAGCTCAACATCCCGATCGGAATTCTCCCCTACGGCGATGGCGTCATTTGTTTCAGCATCCCGAACATCTGGTATTTGCATGACAAAGACGGCGACGGCACATGCGATGAACGCGAAGTGCTGTACGGTCCGTTCGACACGACTCGCGACACGCACGGCATGTGCAATGCCTTCCGTCGCGGCGACGACGGCTGGATTTATGCGTGCCATGGATTCAACAATCAATCTGACGTTGCCGGCAAAGACGGGCATCGAGTGCAGATGTCGTCCGGCAATACATTTCGCTTTCGTCCGGATGGTTCCCGCATTGAGCTGTATTCTCAGGGGCAGGTGAATCCATTCGGCATGGCGATCGACCGGTTTGATGATATTTACACAGCGGACTGTCACACAAAACCAGTGACGCTTGTGTTGCCCGGTGGTTGTTATGATAGTTTTGGCAGGCCGCATGACGGACTTGGCTACGTGCCAAACGTCATGGAACATCTGCACGGCTCAACCGCGATCGCCGCGCTGGCACTTGGTTCGGATACCAACTTTCCGCCGCAGTATGCTGACACCACGTTTGACGGCAATGTGATGACGTCCCGGATCAATCAGAATGCGCTGAAACGGACGGGTTCCAGCGTGCGGGCGGTTGAACAACCAGATCTGCTGAGCAGTCGTGATCCCTGGTTTCGCCCCGTGGACATCGTATCCGGACCGGATGGGTCGCTGTACGTTGCAGATTTTTACAATCGGATTATCGGTCATTATGAAGTGCCATTGTTGCATCCCGGACGCGACCGTTTTCGAGGCCGTATCTGGCGGATCACATATGCAAACCCTGATGCCGCAACTCGAAAACTCAAGGGCTACGGTGCGGATCTGACAACTCTGACAGCGCTGCAGTTGCTGGATGTGATTCGGGACAGCCCGCCAATCCAGAAAAATCTGGCGCGGGATCTGATTGCAGATACGCCGGGTAAAGAAGTCACAGAGATTCTGAAACAGCATGCCGGGGATTCCGACGCCACGCTGCGGCGTTATGTGCTGCGTCTGCTGGCTCAACGGAATGCATTGACCGTAAACGAACTTGCATCGGCTGCAGATGATCCTGATGAACTTGTCCGCGTCCATGCCTTTCGAGTCCTGCGGGAATTTTCGACAGATGCGGTCAGTGAAGCGGAATCCGCCGCCATGCTGCGACGTGGTTTCGGCGACTTGTCGGCATTAGTACGACGTACAGCCGTGGCGGCGTCTTCGCGGCATCTTTCCAGGACTTTGACAGGTCCGCTGCTGAGGATGCTGCATACGACCGATCTGGCCGATGTTCATCTGCGTCATTCGATTCGCATCGCGTTGCGGGATCACCTGCTGAACGAAGACTGGTTTCGCCAACTTGCCTCGCGGTCGCCGCTGGCCATGGATCGCCTGGCACTCGCAGATCTGAGCCTCGCGTTGAAGACTGCGGCCGCTGCAGAGTACATCGCAGCACACGTCGAATTTCTGGGCACTGCGCAGCCGGCCAGGCTGGCCGAGTATCTGCAATTCGCCGCGGCGTATGTGTCACCTGATGCTGCCTCTCACGTCGTCGCCACGGTGCGCGAACGGTTCGCCGGGAATCAGGCATTGCAGTTGCAACTGCTGAATTCCATGCGGCAGGGTTTTGCGCAACGCGGTCAGCAGCCGCCGCAAGCCGTGCGTGACTGGGCGCTCGACACGGTGTTGTCGCTGCTGCAGATGAAGTCACCGGATGACCTGAATGCACTCGATTCCGAAACAGCATTCGGCTGGTCGTATGCGCCTCTTCCGGATGTGCCGAATCCCAATAACTGCTGGGGGATCACGACGTCCAGAACTTCGGCGGACGGAGTCGTCGGTGCGCCGCTCTTCAGTAGCATCGAACAAGGGGAACAACGAACGGGACTCTATCGTTCCGACAGTTTTGAACCTGCAGAAAGTCTGCGTTTCTACGTTGCCGGACATGACGGTTTTCCGGACAAACCCCTCAAGAAGGCAAATTTTGTTCGATTGCGAAATACCGCCACCGGAGAAATCCTGAGAGAAACTTCGCCGCCGCGCAATGATGTGGCTCAGGAAGTGAAGTGGCAAACCGCAGAATTTCACGGACGCCACGTCTTCGTGGAACTCGTCGACGGCGATACAGGGACCGCCTATGCGTGGCTGGCGGTCGGTCGATTCTCCGATCAGCGACTCAATCCGTCCGATAGTCAATTACAGCGAGTTCAAGCGGCGGCGCTCATCGGCGACTTCGCGATCGACGAACTGCGCCCCGCGCTCATCCGCTTGATTGGTAATACGGCGCAGCCTCGAGCAACCCGCGCCATGTATGCAGCCGCGATGTTGAAACTGCACTCAGATTCGCGTCTTGCCGCCGTTGCAATCGTACCGTTGATCGCAGGCGTGACGGACGCCATGGTCAACGACGCGATGAACGCCGTCGCGAATTACCAACCTGACGCAGCAGGGCCGATCCTTGAATCCGTTTTTCAGGTTGCGACGTCGGCAGAACAACTGACGCTGGCGGAACAACTCGCCGCCGATGCGATCGGCGCCGACATGCTGTTGCGCCTGATGGAATCGGGAAAGGCCTCGGCTCGCTTGCTGCTGAAACCGACGGTACAACAGCGGCTGGAAGCTGTGGCCACCAACGACATCAAACAACGAGCGCAGCCGCTGACGGAGAATCTTCCCAGCGAAGACGCCGTCATTGAACAACTCATTGTCGCCCGCCGGAATGCAGTGAACGCGGCCTCCGGAGATGCGACGTCCGGAAAAGAATTGTTCAAAAAGAGCTGCCTCATTTGCCATCAGATCGCCGGTGAAGGCAAGCAGGTCGGTCCTAACCTGGACGGCATCGGAAATCGCGGATTGGATCGAGTTCTGGAAGACGTACTCGCGCCAAATCGCAATGTGGACGTTGCGTTCCGAACCACGACTGTCGTAACGAATGAAGGCAAGGCCTACAGCGGTCTGCTGAAGGAACTTGAGGGAAACCGTGTCAGTATTATCGACAGTCAGGCAAAAGAAACCATCCTGCAGACCGACGCCATCGAAGAACGCAGGGCCGCCACAACGTCTCCCATGCCATCCAACGTGGGCGAAACGTTTTCTGAGCCGCAGTTTCGCGATCTGGTCACGTACCTGCTGCTGCAACGCAGAAAGTAAGAATCACATCGCTCGGAATGGTGCGACCTGAGATTCCCGCTTCTGTCTGGACTGCAATTCCACTCTTGCGATCTTTGCGCTCTTTTGCGGCTGATCGCGATTCAGGCATGTTGTTCGTCGATCATGCGGCGTAATCCAGTTCGTGTCAGTTCTTGGCCAAAAATGAGCGGCAAAAATCGCATGACATCTTGGCGTGGGCTTCGCCCGCGACCGAAACAAGTAAGCAGATTTCGCTGAAATCTGCAGTGCCGACTTCGGCGAAGTCGGCCTACATTTAGTCGGCCTCAAAATGATGCGTTGCCAAAAATATTCTCAGGAATATTCAACTCGCAACGTTTGCAGAACAGAGAAAGTTCAACTACGCCAGATTCAACTCCGCGACCCCATCCAGCTTGGGGACCGTCGTTTTAATCGTTTAACGGCAAGCCGCAGGCGTCGTTGCCAAGTTTCGCCTGCGCCTGCGGCTCGCCGTTAAACGAATTTTCTGACTCTGTGAACTAAAACGACAGTGCCCAAGGCCGTTGGGGTCGAATCTGGGACAGTCAAAATAGTCAGCCTTTTATGATTCTTCAGAGGATGCCGGTTTCGTGTGGATGGCATCGGGCTTTATGGTTCGGATGATCTGGCTTCCAAGTTGTCTCGTATTCATGGTATTGCCATCGCTTCGCCAAGCGATTGAATAATCTGCATCTGGGTAAGTGCCATACCGAACACTTTCGTTCAAACCGAGCGTCATTTCAGGTTGCTCCCCAAAAAAATGACGCTGCTCCTATAACACGAACCGGCGCCCTTAGCCATCCATTGGCACACGCACATCGTGCCCAGGCAGTTGCACAGGACTCGAATGGAATTGCGGGGACAGTGCAATCAATTCTGGCCGCGAGACGACTCAAAGATCGCAAAGGCAATTCCTGGCTGATCGGGGAAATTCTGCGGGACTCTGCGGGGGGGACTTTTCACCGGGACAAGGAAATTCACAAAACGGACGTTTGGCACTTTGCGAAACCGGAAAAAACGTCTAAAAGTCCAGTCCTGAAGCGGAAAGTCAGCCGTTTTATGGGTGAAAAGCGATTTTTAAAACGTCGGTCGATGGGAACTCGACGTGTCTCCAGCTGCGTTTCGGACGTATTTCATGGACGGCGTTCAGGGACAAACAATTCCAGATTTCGATCTCGCACGGTC
>JANOUN010000082.1:0-2577 GCA_031416875.1 Planctomycetota bacterium
AGACGACTCGGTCAAAGACGCGATCATGGTCCGCGAACTGAACGGTCATGCGTCCGTCGAAGGCCGTGCGGACGCTTTTGGCAGCGGCGTTGCAGTGGATCTCGACACCCAGGGCACGCAGTTTTCTGGTGAATTTGTCGAGTACATTTGCATAACCACCACGACAATAGCCGAACATTTCCTTCTTCAAGCCTGTGCGGCGGGCTGCATACATGCGGGCGATCGTGGCCCAGATAAACGCGGCGGAGGTTTCACGCCAGCATTCGCCCAGCTTGCAGCGCAGCAGTGGCAGCCACATTTTTTCAAACGTGCGCCGACCGGAGAGTTTTGTAAGCCAGTCGCCGACGGAGATGCCTTCCAGCTTCTTCCAGTTTTTGACTCGAGCGGCGTAAAAGATCGTACCGCCCAGTCGCAGTTTGTCGATCATGCGCAGCGGAGGAAACCTCAGGAATTCCAGCGTATTCGACATCGAATGCAATTGGCCGTCGGTATAAAACCCCGTCTTTGTTTCGACCCACTGCATCTGGTCTTCGAGTTCCAGTTCCCCCAGGAGTTCTCGCGCGTGCATGTCAGACATCAGCGTGACATGATAATGCCGATCCCATGTGACATCGCCAATCTGCCATGCGTCCGCCAGCCCTCCGAGATTCGGTCGGGATTCAAGCAGCGTGACCTTGTGGCCTTGCTGAGTAAGCCTCAGGGCCAGCGTCATTCCCAGAATGCCGCCGCCAAGGACTGCCCATTTTTGTGATGTTGAATTTGAATTCATGATTGTGATTCTGTAGGTCCAGCCTGCCGGGCTGGACTTTCGCCGCAAGGCGAACTGCACGGTGGGCGAATGACCGCTCAACGTCGCCATGTTGTTATCAAAGAAATCCTCGATTGGTCGCAGGTCGCGACAAGTCGCGAAGTCCTTTCCGGCAGAAAGGACCTACTTTGGCTTCAGGCCGTGACCAATGATCCTGTTTCCACAACCGTATGACCGTTGATTGCATACGACAGTCCACATTGGCAGGTCGCCAGCACTGTTGCCGATGGCCCCTCGTCGCCGAATCGATGGACAGGTTCTCCACAGCGGCAGACAATGCCGACAATTCTCGCAGGAGTTCCGATCGCCAGGCAGAAATCCGGAATGGACCTGGTTACGATCGAGCCCATGCCGATCATCGCCCAGCGACCAATTTCCAGATTGCAGCCAACGATGCACCCTGCACCGATCGTTGCACCTTCTCGCACGATTGTCGCCAGAGTGTGTTCATCGGGATCAGATGACCGAAGTTGTTTCAGATCTGGCGTCGTCGCACGAGGAAAGCGATCATTGGTAAAAATCGTGCCGGCGCTGATCATCACACCGTCTTCGATTGTCACTCCGTTGCAGATGTAGACGTTGGAGTTGATTTTGACTCGATTGCCGACCCTGACGTCGTAGGCAATCATCGACTTGCCGCCGACGATACATTCTTCCCCAATCGCTGTGTCGTGCCGAATATGCGCGCTGTCCCAGACCGACGTGCCTTCACCAAGCTGCACGTTAGTTTCGATGATTGCTGTGGGATGAATGCGGGGCATCGTGTGGAACCTCATTTTTCAGACGTGAAATCCAGGATCGAGTTCCTAATTCTTAGCGATGTGTCTGCTGGCAACTTTGCGGCGGAATTGTGATGCCGGTGCGACTGCGTGCCATTGTTCGGTTTGCATCGCAGCGTACGCTGTTTCAATGACGCGCACGGAGGCGATGGCGTCCGCAGGAGTGATGATCAGTTCTTCTGTGCCGCAGATTGCTCCTCCGAAGTTCCTGATCTGATTTCCGAACGCAGCGACTTTGTCATAGCCGTTTCCGAAAACTGTCCAGTCCTTCTGCTCCGCCAGCTTAAATTTGGATTCTTTCCAGCCGATTGACAATGTTCCTTTCGATCCATACAGGCTGATGTAGTCCGCGCGGACTTTGTTCAGGCTCCAGGACAGATCGATATTCCCCATCGCACCGCTCTCCGTCCGGGCGAAGAGCAGCACCGTGTCCTCCACCGGCAGATTCTGAATGCGTCGGCCTTCAACCACCTGCAGTTCGGTGATATTCCCCAGCAGATAGCGCAGAATGTCGACAGAGTGCGTGCCATTATCGATCAACACGCCGCCCCCGCTGATGGCAGGCTGGCTGTTCCAGCGTTTGGACATGTCGCAGAAACCGGTGAACGTATTTTCGTACAGAATGATGTCGCCCAGAATTCCGGAATCAACAATTCCCCTCGCCTTCTGCACATCGGCCACGAAGCGGAACTTCGATCCCATGGAAAAGACGACATGACAGCGTTCGGCCGTGTCCGCCATACGGACTGCTTCTTCCGTACTGATCGCAAGCGGTTTCTCACACAGCACGTGGACGCCCTGTTCCATCAGTCGGATACAGACGTCCGGATGCGTCGAGGGCGGTGTGCAGACGATCGCGGCTGTTGGCCTTAACTCTTCGACCATCTTATCAACATTGTCGTACGCCGGTGCCGCAACCATCGCCGCGACTTCACGTGCCGATTCAATTCGGAGATCGGCCACGCCGATCAGATGACAGGGCAACCCCTG
>JANOUN010000083.1:0-5075 GCA_031416875.1 Planctomycetota bacterium
AAAACTGAAAGTGTGACTTCCGGCGACGCGCGTGAGCAGGTATTTTTCATCGCGGGCTTTAAAAAGGGGTCAGGAACCAATAGCCAAATGGCCCAAAGGGTGCTCCGCACTATTGGTTCCTGACCCCTTTTCAAGCCCGACTGATGTCTGTTCAGCCGCTACGCCGCAGCAGATTCAACGTCCGTACCACGATCGTTGGAAAGTTTCGCGCGCAGCACTTCCAGTTCCTTGTCCATCCGTTTGATCGCGTCGCGCATTTCCGGTAAACGCCGAAATGCCGCCAATTGTTTCGAGGTCTCAGCCACCGGGCCTGCCGGATTGCCGAGGTAAGTCTGTCCACTCGGCATATCACGGGTCACACCCGCTTGTGCTCCGACGATTGCTCCGTCACCCAGATGGACATGATCGGCCACGCCAACCTGCCCGGCACAGACCACATAATCTCCGGTACTGACAGACCCGGCGAGGCCAACCTGCGACACCAACAGGTTATGACGTCCAATCTGACAGTTGTGCCCGATCATCACCTGATTGTCGATCCGAGTCCCTGAACCAATCACGGTCTCGCCAACTTTGGCGCGATCGATGGTTGTGCAGGCACCGATTTCCACATCACTGCAGATACGCACGGTGCCGTAGTGCGGAATATGCTGATGACCACCGTTCACAAATCGATAGCCAAAACCATCTGCGCCAATCACGCATGACGCATGAATCGTCACATGATCTTCAATCACAATGTCGTGGTATAAGACGGTGTTCGCATACAGGGTGACGTTGTTTCCAACCCGACATCCATCGCCAATGACAACACCTGGCTGAATCTCGCAACTGTGTCCAATGGTCACGTCCCGCCCGATCATTGCCAGCGGATGGATATTGGTATTTGCACCAATTATCGCAGTCGAATCGACGACTGCCCGGTCAGAGATTCCAATAAAAGTGCGTGCACGATGTGGTCGCAGGATGGCGGCAATCGACAGAAATGCCGTCTCTGCTTCAGGGACCAGAATGAATGTCCGATCGCGGTATTTTGCCAGTTCACCTCGCACCGTTTCCGGTGCAACAATCAACCGACTTTGTGAGTTTCGAACGCGGCTGAGATTCTTCAGATCACCGACGAATGATAAATGCGTCGCCGTGGCCCGTTCGATCACATCGACATCGTTAATGACGACCGCTGTGTCGCCGATCAATTCGCCGCCCAGGACTCCGGCAATTTCAGTCGCCGTAAGTTTGCGTAGTGTACTTGCAGCGTTCATCGAGCCCTCCGTATGCTCGTCAGAGTCCAACATCCATGCCTCCGCAATCCTGAGTTGTAAGTCATTTCCCTTAAACGCCACAATACTAACACCCGAGACGGAGAAACAGGGTAGTTGAGTGTGTTGCGATGACTAGGCGACTGGCGGTCTCCGCGTGACGCTCTTCTCGCAGACGGCAGATTCGGTATGATACGCCTCACGCGGTCGATGGTATACCGCGCGCGGTTGAGGATTGCACATTCGTTTAACCGCGTGGGCAACGCCCCGCGCGTGAATCCATCCAGCGGGACGCTGCTCGCGCGGCCCGCTGGGCACGCGGTTAAACGAGCCAATGCCAACCGGGTGCGGTATAACTCGTTCAACATTCAATACTGTCTTTCAGCCAGAAAACCTTCGCCATGACTCGTCATTGCTATTTGATCATCGTGGCATTATGCCTGACACACTGCCTGCTGGTGTCCGTCGCTTCGGCTGAGGACCAACCCGTGCAGCTGAAAATCGGCGATGAAGCACCGTCCTGGACGAATCTGGTCGGCACCGATGATAAAAAACATTCGCTGGCTGATCTGAAGGACAAGCAGGTTGTCGTAGTTTGCTTCACATGCAACTCGTGTCCGTATTCTGTGGACTACGAAGACCGTATGATTGAATTTCACAGGAAATTCAATGAACGAAAAGAAGGTATTGCATTGATTGCGGTTAATGCCAATCTTAAGCCTGCGGAACGGCTCGACAGGATGAAGGAACGTGCAAAAGCGAAGGAGTTTCCGTTTCCGTATTTGATGGATGAAACGCAAAAAGTCGCAGCCTCGTATGGTGCGAACTTCACCCCGGAGTTCTTTGTGCTCAACCAAGATCGCCGCATTGTGTACATGGGTGCGATGGACGACCAGACGAAGGCCGACAAAGTCGAACAGCGTTTTGTGGAACTGGCGGTTGAGGCCGCATTGAAGAACGAGATGCCAGCCATCACGACGCATCCGGCTCGAGGTTGTTCAATTCCGTACAAGCGGGCAAAGCGGTGAGACCATCGCGCAATTGTTAGCCAGCGGTGTCGCTGAAGCACACACGTGGGCGTCATGGTAATACGACGGACAAGAATGTCCATCCTACCGGAATTTCAGGGAAGATTTCACATGCAGCAGATTCACGGACGAACGGCCTTTCTGACAGGGGCAGCGTCAGGCATCGGACGGTGCCTGGCCATCGAACTGGCTCAGGCAGGATGCAACCTTTGTCTTGTCGATGTGAACTCCGAGGGATTAAAAGAACTCGCGGCAGAATTGGTGCCGACCGGAGTTCGCGTGTTGTTGTTTCCGTGCGACCTGACGAACCGCAAAGCAGTGTCTGCGACGATTGCGTCGGCGCTGCACCAGACGGGCAGCATCGATCTGCTCATCAACAACGCGGGAGTCGCCTATTACGGGCCCACGGACAAGATGACGCAGGCGCAGTGGGACTGGCTGATGACCATCAACCTGCTGGCACCGATTCAGATCACTCATGAGTTGTTGCCCACTCTGCTGCAGCGCCCCGATGCGCATATCGTGAACATGTGCAGTATTTCAGGGCTCGTCGCAGGCGGACGGTTTTCGGCCTACCACACCAGCAAGTTCGGACTGATTGGATTTACGGAATCGCTGCGAGCCGAATACGGACGGCGAGGTCTTGGTGTGACGGCGATTTGTCCCGGTCCCGTGTTGACGAATCTGTACGAAGCTGCGGCGAGTGGCCGAGCGGATCGAAAGGTTCCGTCGCCGCCGAAATGGATGTGTGCCACCCCGGAACGAGTTGCCACAGTCACAATGAAAGCGATACGTAAAGACAAACGGCAGGTTTTGATCACGCCTACCGCACACGCTTTGTTTCAGCTTAAACGATTCGCACCCTGGCTGCTGGATATCGTCAATCGCTTCAGCCGCAGCGGCCGCCGGAAACGCAAACTGGCACAGCATGCCGCGAAAGCCGAACAACGCCGCGCGGCCTGACGTGCGCGACCGGCACTTCAATTGTCTCCGGAGGCTGCAACTGCTGCATTTGTTCGGCGAATGACTGCTTGCTGTCGAATAGACGGATCGTCATAATCCGGGTGACGACGAATCGTGAGTCATCCGGAGGTATGTGCGCCATGAAGTTTGCAACGAATCCGCTGCCGGGCATGAATCCCTGGCTGGAAGCCTATTGGGGCGACATTCATACTCGGCTCACGACATATTCGTGTGATGCCATTCAGCGACAGTTGCCACCGGACCTTCAGGCGCGGGTGGAAGAGTACCTTTCCGTCTGCGAACCTGACGAGGAATCCCGGAAGCTGCGACGCATCTCGCCGGATGTGCAGATTATCGAACAGCCCGGGACCGCAAAATCCACCGACGGTGGTCTGGCCGTTGCAGAGTTGGTCGCTGACGAACCACTGCGCGTCCGTCGCCGCAGTCCGCCTCAGACACTCCGTTATATTCAGATCGTCGATCTCAAAGCAAATCGCCGCGTCGTCACGGCGATTGAGTTTATCAGTCTGGCGAACAAAGCCACGGCGGCCGGACGAAAGCAGTATCTGGCGAAGCAAAGTGAATTCATTGATGCTGAAGTGAATCTGGTTGAAATCGATCTGTTGCGCGAAGGTACATGGGTGCTGGCGGCAGAACAGGAAATCTATCCGGAGCGGCTGAAGAGCCCATATCGCGTCTGTGTTGTGCGAGCTGAATCATCAGAGGAGGCCGAACTGTATCCGGCCAGCTTCGCTGCACCGCTGCCGACAATTCGCATCCCGCTGCGACCCACCGATAAAGATGTCCTGCTGCCGCTGCAGGCGCTCGTGAACCTGGCGTATGAAAACGGACGATATGGAAACGATCTGGATTACTCCACGATGCCCGTGCCGCCATTGCAGACGGACGAATACGCATGGATCACCACGCATCTGACGCGCAAAGCGAGCGGCGGAGCTTAGTTCGCCCCCCCTGGTTCACGATCGTTGTGAAAAAACACGGGAGCACAACCGATCGCAAATAAGCAATCCTGTGCAGGAAGCCAACGCTGCGAGACCATGTAGACAAATAATCAGAATTGTCGTCATAGCCATTGCAATCATCCCATTTCCCTATTTCCCCATTAACCTGATTTTGATTTGGGTATAAACCCCCATTCTTAGTCGTCTGCAAAAAACGATTGAGAAGTGTTTTGTTGTTCAGTATTCGACGCAATTCCTAGTCGGGTCTGCAGAGCACTTTTTGCACAACTTTTCAGGCCTGACAACCTGCGATGACGCATAAGGCAATACGTTCACGGGGAGCGCGTACGGTATTCGCATCGACAACAGCATGAGCGGCCTGGTGATCGGCGATGCATCCGTCGCTGGCGCTCACATCCGCATCGAGGACGGCACCAGCGGCCTGAACACAGTGACAAGCCAGGCACTGTATCTGACCAACGTCGATTATGCGACAGTCGATAACGTGGATCTGAGTTACTCGTTGATTTCGCGGGCGGGCGAGGGGATCCGAGCGGATTCCAACAGTGACTACCTCACGATCAGGAACAGCAACCTGACCAATCGCTCAAGCGGGATCATCGTCACCAGCGGCCGCGACCTGAACATCACGAACAATAACCTGACGAACAACAGTCAGGCGATCAGCGCTTCGAACGTCACCCGCGATCAGCAAGCCGCAGCGGTACTCGCCTCAGGCAATCTCTTCGCGAATAGCACCAATGTTTTCAGTCTGACAAACATCACCGGCACATCGGCTGGGCTGACCATCGGTGCCTCGGGTGCGAATATCGTGCTCGATGCCGCCTCGGGCAATCTGTTCG
>JANOUN010000084.1:0-1547 GCA_031416875.1 Planctomycetota bacterium
TGAATCTTCGACTCGAAATTCAAATTGCCCGCTACCCAGTGCTTCGAACTGAAACCGGGCCGATGTGCCATCAGCAGACAGGACGGCCGACGCCGTCGGAGGTTCGATCTCCGGGACAGTCGCGGCAGATCCGTCGGCAGCCGGCAGCGGCTTCCATGTCTGCCAGTCCATCACGACGTTCTGGACAGGCTTATTGAAGGTCAACGTGATCTCAATTGCACTGTGTTCAAAGACGTGCATGTCGCCGACGACACCGTCAAATAATTCGATCGGGCGACCGGTGTAAGTTGGCGGCGTTTCCTGCAGCACGGCCGTCAGAATGCGAGGAGGATCGGCGACGGTGAGATCGAACCATTCCGTCGTGGCCCCGCTGCCTCGCACGCGGTAGCGGACGGATTCACGCACGTCGGCCAGGGAGACGGTGAAATGCGATTCTGTGTCGTCATAAGCCATTGGCAGATCTTCGCTCGTTCCACCCGCGGTCTGCATTTCCAGGACAGCGTCGGTCGGAATTGCACCAGCCACATTCGTCCGCCAGCGGGGAATGGCGACAAACTGCACGTCGGTGTTTGCAGCCACAGTCCGATTGCCATCCGGAACTTCAAAGAATAAATTCGAAGGCGCAGCAAGATTGGCAAACGGCATCATGAATCGCTGCAGCAACAACATGGATCCCGACGGCCACAACAGGAAGGGAATCATCAGTGCCAGCAGAGACATCATCGCCAGTCCCCACCGTTTCATCGTGGGTTTGCCCTGCACGACTTCTGACGGACGGATGCTGCCGATCTGAGAACGAACATGTTGCTCCAGCCGATCGCGCATCAAAGCGGAGCCAATCTCACTGGACGTGGCGGTGGGAGAATCAACAGAAATCAACGTTGCGATCGCTTCCTGCAGTTGCGGAAAACGCAGATCCACGGCCGCACCCAGTTCTTCCGCCGACGCACTGTTGATCAGAGGATGAATCAGACGTTTCCATGCCACGGCACAGGTCAACACCAGAGTGCCCACAAGTCCGCCGAGGCGGACAATGCCAGGCAGCGCTACGAAGTAGTCCAGCAGACAACCGAACAGGATGCAGGCGACGAGCACGCACAGGGATTCTGCGAGACCGCGCAGCACCGAGTAAACTCGAATGAGCCGCTGGCAGCGGTCCAGAATTTCCTGCAACCCGGCAACTCGCGGCAACGTACCTGAGGACATCACACGACTCCCGAAACTCATCATCAACGAAAGACTTCGCGGCGGCATGTGTGAAATGATCTGCAGCAGTAGTCGTCAGACTTTTGGCTGTATCACCAACGCATTCGAATTCTGAAGAATCCGGCTACAAACCCATCGTCGTCGCGCACAGCATGACCAGCAGTCTGTTCTGCTTCAACACGCCGCCATATTCTACCGTTCCAAGCGGGCGAATTGCCATGATTCTGCAATTTTTGTCGTAGCTGAAGTTATGAGGCGGGTGAACCCGATGGCGGGATTCCTGAGCGGACCGCCTCATAGGCGAGGGGCAGAATAAAGAGTACCCGTTGAGCCTGAGGCGC
>JANOUN010000085.1:0-9405 GCA_031416875.1 Planctomycetota bacterium
GCAACCGAAACAAGTAAGCAGATTTCGCTGAAATCTGCTGTGCCGACTTCGGCGAAGTCGGCCTACATTTAGTCGGCCTCAAAATGATGCGTTGCCAAAAATCTTCTCAGGAATATTCAACTCTCAACGTTTGCTGAACAGCGGGTCGCAGGTGGACTGCACTCAGGAGACTCTTCAATGAATTCAGGCATCTGGCGATTTTCAAAATGGCTCGATCCCGTGCCGATGTCCGCACGCCTGACGCTCGGCGAGGGGGACACGCCCATTGTCAGATCTCGCCGTCTGGGACCGTCCGCTGGCCTGAAGAACCTGTTCTTTAAATTAGAGTTTACGAACCCGAGTGGCTCCTACAAAGATCGCTTCGCCTGCGCGGCCATCTCAGACATGGTCGCATGCGGCAAGACGGAGTGCATCGCCACGTCGAGCGGAAATACCGGCGCGGCACTCGCCGCGTATTGTGCTCTGGCGGGAATCTCCTGCGAGATCGCCATCGTCGAGGGAGCACCCGAGGGAAAACTGAAGCAAATGCTGGCATACGGTGCCCGGCTGTTTCGCGTCCGTGGATTCGGCGTTGACAGCCAGTTGTCGGAACAGGTCGTCGAGTGCCTGAAAAGGTTGAGTGCGAGGCCGCAGGCTCAGATGCAGATCAGCGCGTTCGCCTACAGCCCGGTGGGCATGAGCGGAGTGAAAAGTCTCAGTCATGAACTGGCTGAACAAGCGGCGACGATCGATCGCAGGGTATGGGATCACGTGTTCTGCATGGCAGGCGGCGGTGGCCTGACGCTGGCGGTCTCACTCGGTTTCGAACAACTTCACAATGCCGGTCAATTGCCTGTATTACCGCGCGTCGAATGCGTACAACCGGAAGGAAACAATACGATTGCCGGTCCGCTGCGTGCCGGACTGAATGCTGCCCAAACCGTCCAATGCACCAGCCGGATCAGTGGCCTGCAGGTGCCGCAGGTGATTGACGGCAATGAAGTGATCGCCACCTGTCGTCGAAACGGCGGGACCGGACATCTGGTCGAAGATCACTTTGTCTGGGAAACTCAGGCGCGTCTGGCTCGCGAAGAAGGAATCTTTGCCGAACCAGCAGGCTCCACCGCCGTGGCCGGTGCTTTACAGGCCGCGAAAGAAGGCTATCTCGATCCTGAAGCCAACATTGTGTGCCTGATCACCGGTTCGGCGTTCAAAGATCCGCCATCCCTGGACGCCATGGTGCAGCACACGTCGGCTCCGATGATTGAACTCCAGGATCTCCAGCGCCGTGTCGCCGAGACTTGCTGATTGGATTTCTGACATCACCCGGTTTCTTTTCACTTACGTGCAGCACACAACCGAATGGGGACAACCGAAAAAGCACAAGCCTGCGATTGCACTCATTCGGTTGTCCCCATTCGGTTGTTTGAAGGCCCTTCGCGACTCGGCCTGAAACACAGCATCAACTGAGACAAGCAGACGACAGACAGACAGATCATGCAAAAGACCGGCGCGATTGTGGAAGACCCTGCCAGTCCACTCGCCTTTCGACGTCTCGACGTCAAAGCCGCACTCGACTTTGTGTTTCAGGCGAATCGTGTCGCAGACTGGAAGCCGAAGACGTTTATGCCACACGCGGTTGGCATTGGCTCGTTTAACCGCGTGCCCAGCGGGCCGCGCGAGCAGCGTCCTGGATTCCCACGCGCGGGGCGTTGCCCACGCGGTTAAACGAATGTGCCATTCTCAACCGCGCGCGTTTTGCGAGAGGGTATTGACGTTCGAATTCTCGGTCGGAGCCCAGGTCACGGGACACTTCTTTTAATTGTTCGTCCGACACACAGAAGCGTCAGGTCGTCGCCAGCCAGCCGCGTTTGCGCAAATTGCTGCAAGTCGTTCAGCAGGGCGTTTCCCAGGCCTTCCACATCGCCGGGTGCCGCCAGGATCGCGTCATGCAGGCGTTCACTGCCATACAGTTCTCCGGCATTGTTGCGCATTTCGGTAGCGCCGTCCGTATAGAGCAGCAGCATGTCGCCGGGCTCGAACGAGGTTTCGACCTGCATATACGGACAATCGCGGACACCTAACGGCAGGCCGGCCATCTCCGCCGCGAAATCCTCAATCTGGATCGGTTTCCGGCTGCCGCGACGCAGGAGCGGCGGGGGATGTCCGGCATTGATCACAGTCAGTCGGCACTGTTCCATATCCAGGACGGCGACGACAAATGTGATGAATCGATCGTCCGTGATCGAATTCAACAGCAGGTTGTTCAGCTGGCAAATGGCATCGGTCAATTTCGGGGCACTGGACAGACAGATGCGTGTCGCAGCTGCGAGATGCGCCATCAGCAGTGCTGCCGACAGGCCCTTGCCGGCGACATCGCCGACGACAACAGCCAGCCGATTTCCAGGCAGCGAGATGTAATCGAAATAGTCACCACTGACCCGATGGGCTGGTGCATAATGATCAAAGAACTCGAAGCCTGCATACGAAGGACGGACGGTGGGCAGCAGACTTCTTTGAATCCGGGTCGCGGCTTCCAGCTCTTGCCGTTCTTCATGCAGCCGGGCGACTTCCATCGCTCTGGCGGCCAGCAGGCTTGCGCACACGAGTAATGCAAGATCTTCTTCACTGAACTGACTCGTTCGATCTCGCGAGTCCAGCTGAATGACTCCCATGCAATCCCCGTCCTCGCGATTGATCGGGACACACATGATCGAACGAATGTCGAGCTGCTGAATGCTCTCAGTAAATTTGATATGTGCATCGATGCCAACATTGCGACTCAGAATCGCTCGTCCGCTCACCAGAACCTGCTGGATAATGCTGCGGCTGACTGGAAGTGAGCCTGAGTCTGCGTCACGAGGTCGGCGATACTTCACGGCGCACGGAGTCATCGACCCCGTCTGCTGATCTCGAAGCAGAATGAATCCACAGTCGGCGGCCGGAAAAATTGCGAACAGGCTGTCCAGGACCTGCGGCAGCACAATCTTCAGATCCAGCGAGTGACTCAGGTTGCGGGCAATTTCCAGAACAGCTCGCAGCTTGGCTTCTGGTTTCACGGAGAGTCGCAGATCACCATCAACTTCCAGCGACGACAGTTCAGGGACATGAGGTGCATTCACCAGCTCGGACAGCGGGATGGTTCGCGTCTCCGGAATGCCGCCCATCGTCTTCATCGTGGCCCCGAAAGATCCCGGAGACACCTCAACTGGTGCGTCCTTGTCCTGAAAAACCAGTGTCAGACCGACCACAGAAATCCGATCGCCCGAAAACAAACGGGTCCGTCCTGCCAGACGTTGTCCATTGACGAATGTGCCGTTCATGCTGCCCAGATCTTCCAGGCTGTACGAACCTTTCCGGTTCAGGATGATGAAGTGTCTGGCAGACACGACCGGTGAATCCACGACGATGTCGCACCCCGGATCCCGCCCGATCATGGTCAGCACGCCATGCAGTGGAAACTTCTGATTTTTGCGGATGTCACATAACTCAGCCATACGTTTTTCCGTAAAGGCATCAGCTCAATCAGGCGAGCGACTCAAAGCTGTGCAGCGCCTGGTCGCGAGTTTCGAGGATTTCGCAGATCCGGTGCAGTCGAATCAATTCCAGAACACTGCGGACTCCCGGTTTCACATTGCACAGTTTCAGGTCACCTCCGGCCGCTGAAACATGCTTCAGACACGAAATAATGGCACCACAGCCGCGACTGTCAACAAACTCGACGCGTTCCAGATCGAGGACCAGCTTGTGGCAATCTCCCAGAGCTGAAATGATTTCGTGGCGGAACGAATCCGAGTTGCTGAGATCCAGATGTTCCGCGATGGGCGTTGCCACGAGGACATCGCCATCTCGTTCGACCAAAACATCCATTGCGGATTGCTCCTAAGCGCATCGTGTGCGATTTTTTGTGAGGCAGATTGTGCAGCGCCCCGTATCGTCCCGCGAAAAATGAACCTCGTCAACCGACTGCTGAATCAGGAATTGTCCGTAACCACTTTCAGCACGACCATTGAAATCAGGTGCCGGAACAGCTTCCGGCGTGAATGAACAACCCGAATACGTAAACGTCACACTCACACGCTCGTTTTCGACGTTCAGGGTGAGTTCAATCAACCCGTCGGGCTGCCCTCGCATGCCGTGCAGCATGATATTACTGGCCGCTTCGCTCACCGCCAGTTCCAGCTGCGAGATCGCAGAAAGATCGGACGATTCGTTCCAGAGTTGGCGGCAACCCTTTCGAATGAATCCTCTGATTTCGGATATCAGACGTGGCGTGCCTTGAAAATGGCGTCGCAATTCCACCATGGGCTCGGCCCTCTTCGCGGCTGCTGTTGAATGTTGCAGAACGCAGGAAATGAGTATACTTCAGGCTTGAGAGAATTCAAATCAGCAAGCAGGCAGACAGCGATGAGTTCTGCTGCTTCGCCTTGGTCGTGAATCTGGGACAGTCGAACTACTGGGAGACAGATCATGCAGACCGAGAAAGTTGCCATCGATATTCCTGCTTGCGCAATGCCGGATTCTGACTGTTTGCGGGAGTCAATCCTGCATCACGTGAATTACTCATTGGGGCTGACTGCCGAAGGATTGCAGGCGCGTGAGGCATTTCGAGCAGTTTCCCTGGCGATCCGTGACTTGATGATCGGGCGTTCCTTGTCCACTGAGGCGCTGTATCACAGCACAGACGCCAAGCGACTGTACTACCTCTCGCTCGAATTCCTGATCGGGCGCTCACTGCGCAACAATCTTGTGAACCTCGGACTGCTGAATCGCTGCCGGGAAGTTCTGCTGGAATTCGGCGTCGATCTTGCAGAAGTTGAAGAGCACGAGACAGATGCGGCTCTCGGAAATGGCGGCCTGGGTCGACTCGCCGCCTGTTTTCTGGATTCCCTGGCCACACTGGGAATGCCGGGATTTGGTTATGGAATCAACTATGAGTACGGTCTTTTTCGCCAGGAAATTCGAAACAGCCAGCAGATAGAAAGGCCAGATAACTGGCGAACCTACGACACGCCGTGGCAGATTCAGCGTCCTCAGGATGCCGTGCTGGTTTCGATGTACGGCCATGTTGAGCACGCGATGGATCGGCAAGGCACATACAACCCGATGTGGCTGGACTGGATCGTCGTGATCGGCGTCCCGTGCGATATGCCTGTCGTGGGTTATGGAGGTCTGACGGTGAATTACCTGCGTCTGTACTCTGCCCGCGCGTCACAGGAATTTGACATGAGTATCTTCAATGAGGGCGATTATCTGAATGCGGTGCAGCAGAAAGTTCAGCTGGAAACAATTTCCAAAGTCCTGTACCCGAGTGATTCCATCGCGGCCGGGAGGGAACTGCGTCTGGTTCAGGAATACTTTCTTGTCGCCTGCGCCGTCCGGGACATCGTTCGACGTCACCAGCGGAATCATGTCGGCTTCGATCAATTTGCCGACAAAGTCGCCATCCAGCTCAATGATACTCACCCGGCACTGACCGTCGCTGAACTGATGCGCATTCTGGTTGACGAAAATGAGATCGCATGGGAACGCGCATGGGAAATCACCACCGCCTCCTGCGCCTATACAAATCACACGCTGATGGCTGAAGCACTCGAACGCTGGCCGGTGTCATTGCTGGAACGTGTGCTGCCGCGACATCTGCAGATCATCTATGAAATCAACAATCGACTGCTGGCGGAAGTCGCGCAACGCTGGCCGAATGACCACGATCGCCTGATCCGGATGTCGATCATTCAGGAAGGCGAACAAAAACAAGTCCGGATGGCACATCTGGCCATCGCCGGATGCCATTCGGTCAACGGTGTCGCAGCGGTTCACAGTCGACTTGTCACAACGGAACTGGTCCCGGATTTCTCCGCGTTCTGGCCCTCACGATTTAACAACAAGACCAACGGCGTCACTCCCAGACTCTGGCTGCTGACCGCAAATCCTCGGTTGGCAGCACTCATTACCGAAGCGATCGGAGACGGCTGGATCACAAACCTCGACCGACTCCGCGAACTGGAACCTCTGGCAAAAGAAGCATCATTTCAGCAAACGTTTCGGGCCGTCAAACTGTCAAATAAAGAACGACTGACACAGTGGATTCGACAGACAATGGGCGAAACGGTTGATCCGGAAACTTTGTTCGATGTCCACGTCAAGCGGATTCATGAATATAAGCGGCAACTGATGAATGTGCTGCACATCATTTACGAATACCTGTGCCTCGCTGACGACGGAGTCATTCCGGCACAGGCGCGCACGTATCTGTTTTCCGGCAAGGCGGCCCCAGGATACTACCTTGCCAAGCAGATCATTCTGTTGATTCATGAAGTCGCCCGCGTGATTAATCGTGATCCACGCTGCCGGGGGCACTTGAAGGTCTGCTTTCTGCCGGACTACCGCGTGTCACTGGCACAGATCATCATCCCTGCGGCCGACCTGAGCGAACAGATTTCGACGGCCGGAATGGAGGCGTCGGGCACG
Source organism: Planctomycetota bacterium (assembly GCA_031416875.1). Taxonomy (GTDB): domain Bacteria; phylum Planctomycetota; class Planctomycetia; order Planctomycetales; family Planctomycetaceae; genus SXXK01. The sequence goes on from JANOUN010000085.1 coordinate 6,451, forward strand.
AGCAATATGAAATTTGCAATGAACGGTGCGCTGACGATCGGCACTCTCGACGGGGCAAATATCGAGATTCGCGAAGAGGTCGGTGCAGAAAACTTCTTTTTGTTCGGGCACACAGTCGAGGAAGTGCGAAACATGCAAAGAAGCGGGTATCGTCCGTCGGAGATTTACCAGCGAAATCCGGCCGTCCGACGAGTGATCGATGCGCTGCGGGATAATCGATTCTGTCCCGAATCCGCAGGCCGATATGCCTGGATCGGTGATCGGCTGCTGGCGGACGGTGAATCCTATTTTCATCTGGCCGATTTTGAGTCATATCTGAAGGCTCACGAGGAAGCCGCGGAAGTCTATCGCAATCGTCCCCTATGGACTGAAAAAGCCATTCTGAATACGGCTCGAATCGGCAAGTTCTCCAGCGATCGCACGATTTCGGAATATGCACACGATGTCTGGAACATCCAGCCCACCGGCGTTCGCCGGTGATTTGTGAGCGTCGATGTCGGCCTTTGTTCTCCACCAACCCAGCGTTCAGAATGAGATGCGGAGTTTTCTGTAGGGTGTGAAAAGCGAGCAACGCGAGCGCGGGCACACCGAGGATTCAGCGCAAATGTGGTGTGCCTTCGCAGCTTGCCAGCTGCTTGTCACACCCGACGAATTTCAAAACTCCGGATACCATTCTGAACCGGGGTTAGTTCACAGCGTCAGAAAATTCGTTTAACGGCGAGCCGCAGGCGGAGGCGAAACCTGGCACCGACGCCTGCGGCTTGCCGTTAAACGATTTAAAACGACAGTCCCCTTGTTCCCATGGAGCCGTGATTCCACTGCCTCACAGGCATCGCAGCGCAATCTCTGGCGAGATACCACGAACAGTTTCAACATGCCCGATGCGCGACGGAAGGACGAAACGCAGCTCGCGGCCTTCGGTTTTCTTGTCCAGCATCATGCAGCCCAGGATGTCGTCGTGACGCTGCTGCATTTCGGCGGGCACAGTGACTGGAAGGTGCAGCGCGGACAGCAAGTCACTCTGGCGGCGCGTGTCATTCGACTGAATGCGACCGAGCGATTCTGCAAGACGGCTGGCACAGATCATGCCGATGGATACGGCTTCGCCATGCAGCAGCGCTCCGTAACCGGCGAGCGCTTCAAACGCATGGCCGAACGTGTGCCCGTAATTCAGCACAGCCCGCAATCCTGTTGTTTCATATTCATCCTGACGCACGACATCGGCCTTGAGTTCACAACTGCGCGCGATGACATGCCGCAGCACTTCAGGATCGCGTGAATTCAAGCCGGCAATGTTCTGTTCCAGAAACGCAAAAAACGCGGCATCCAGAATGACGCCGTACTTCACGACTTCCGCCAGACCTGAACGATACTCACGATCGGGCAGCGACTTCAGCGTCGCCAGATCGATGATCACACCCAGCGGCTGATGAAATGCGCCAATCAGGTTTTTCCCGCGCGGATGATTGATCCCCGTCTTTCCGCCGACGGAACTATCCACCATCGACAGCAGAGTCGTCGGCACCTGCACAAATCGCAATCCCCGCGCGTAGGTTGCCGCGACAAATCCCGCGAGATCGCCTGTCACCCCGCCACCGACCGCGACGACCAGCGTCTTCCGGTCGGCGGTCATATCGACGAGATGATCATACAGAGCTTGAGTCTGTGCATAGGATTTTGTCAGTTCTCCCGACGGCACAATCGCTGAACGGACTTCTGCGCCGGCTCCTTCCAGGCTCCGCTGCACGGCAGCACCATGGAGGTCATACACGGCGGCATCGGCGATCAGCAGGACACGCAGGCCTTTCGCGGTGTCCAGCTTGAGCCATCCGGCCAGCAGCGAACCAGCCTGTGATGTGCCGCCTTCGTTGATCACGATGTCGTAACTTCGCGATCCGAGTTGTACCGGAACGATTCGTTCCCATGCAGAAATTGGTTTGGTCATCGAGGTTGACTGACAGTGATTGTCGATTGACTTTAAAAAAGGGGTCAGGAACCAATAGCCAAATGCCCCGGAGGGTGCTCCGCACTATTGGTTCCTGACCCCTTTTTTAAAGCGTAGAATTGTTACGGAATCAGCGAAACCGCCGACCGTGGTCCGCTTCACAGTTGAAAGGCTGCAGTGTCGTCGGTCAGATACTCACCGCAACACAGACTGTCGCATTTGCGGCAAAATTCCGGAAACCCAACTTATGCTCGCCAAGCGTATCATCCCCTGTCTCGACGTTCACGCAGGCCGAGTGGTCAAGGGAGTGAATTTTGTCAATCTCCAGGACGCCGGAGACCCGGTCGAGATTGCTCAGCGGTATGAACAGCAGGGTGCCGACGAACTTGTGTTTCTGGACATCACCGCGAGTCACGAACAGCGGGACATCATTCTGGACGTCGTCGCACGGACGTCGGAAGTGGTGTTCATGCCGCTGACGGTCGGTGGTGGAATTCGCACGGTCGATGATATTCGTCGCCTATTGAGCGCCGGATGCGACAAGGTGTCGATCAATTCGACCGCTGTGACAAGGCCGAGTTTCGTCCGTGAAGCGGCTTTGAAGTTTGGCAGCCAGTGTATCGTCGTCAATATCGACCCCAAGCGAATTCAGCGGGACGGCAAGGAGTTTTGGGACGTGCACATCAATGGAGGCCGAGTCCCGACGGGACTGGAAGCCGTCGCCTGGGCACGCGAAGTGGAGCGTCTGGGCGCTGGCGAAATCGTGCTCACTTGTATGGACTCCGACGGCACGAAGGACGGCTACGACCTTGAAATCACGCGCGCCGTCGCGGATGCTGTTTCCATACCGGTCGTCGCGAGTGGAGGTGCCGGATCACCCGAACACCTTTACCAGGCCGTCACCGCCGGTGGTGCCAGTGCAGCGCTGGCCGCCAGCATATTTCACTATGGCACGTACACGATCGACGAAACCAAACGCTACCTCGCCGCCCGCGGTGTTCCCGTGCGAC
>JANOUN010000086.1:0-13758 GCA_031416875.1 Planctomycetota bacterium
CAAACTGAAAAGACACAGGAGTGGGCAGAAAACAACTACTACAAACTGCCAATCACATCTCAGGACGCCAGCCTTGTCACCGTGAATGCGTTCTGGGCCGACTTTGCATCGCACGGTCCGGACGGCGCGTTCTTTTCATCCAGCCTGGCCGAAGCCTCACGCAACTTTACCGAAGTGATGTTTGCGTTGTCGCTGCTGGATCTGCCGTTCAAGGCAGGAGAACACCAGCAGGAACAAAAGGACGCGACCTGGAAGATCAAAGCCGCGACTCCCCTGGCGATTGTTCACGAACAGATCAAAGCGACGGATGGCGTCGCCAAAGATCTGCCCATTCTGGTCAGCCAGAATTTCTTTAAACACAGTGATCGCTTTCGGACAGTCAACGGTCAGCGCCAGGACAAGTTTGTTTCGGACGAGTTTCTGCTGCACACGGTCTACGGATGTCAGGTCGTGCTGACGAATCCGACGTCCGGCAATCAAAAGCTGAATCTGCTGCTGCAGGTGCCCCAAGGGGCGATTCCTGTTCTCAGCAGCCACTACACGCACAGTCAGGAAATCGTGCTGGAACCGTACAAGACGAGTGCCATCGAGTACCACTTCTACTTCCCGCTGGCCGGTGACTTTGCTCACTATCCGGTGAACGTGGCTCGCGAAGAAGAGCTTGTCACCAGCGCCGTTCCGGCGAAATTCAAAGTCGTCGAACGACCGACGACTCGGGACACGGAGTCCTGGGACTATGTCTCGCAGTATGCCACTGCCGACGAAGTGCTGCGGTATCTCGACACACACAGCCTGCATCAGACGAACCTCACCCGGATCGCCTGGCGCATGCAGGATGCGGAGTTCTTCACTCAGGCGATCGAACAGCTTTCCACTCAACATGCCTTTGAACCGACGCTGTGGTCGTATGGCGTGAAGCACAATCACCGCAGCGCCGTCCGCGAATTCCTGAGTCATCATGATCAGTTCGTGCAGATCTGCGGCCCGGTGCTGACCAGTCCGCTGCTCGACATTGAACCGGTGGAGCGCAATCTGTTCGAATATCTTGAGTACCGGCCCCTGGTGAACGCACGGGCTCATCAACTGGGTGACGATCGCAAAATTCTTAACGATCGCTTTCGCGGCCAGTTCGCCAGTTTCACGAAGCTGCTGTCGTATGAACGTGATATCAGTGATCATGATCGGCTGACTTTGAGCGGTTACCTGCTGCTTCAGGACCGAGTGACCGAGGCGCTGTCGTTCTTTTCGCAAATCAACGCCGACAATCTGCCGACTCGACTGCAGTATGACTACATGGCGGCCTACTGCGACTTCTTCGACGGCGAACTGGGCGTGGCCCGCACGATCGTGGCCCGGTACGAGGACCATCCGGTGGATCGGTGGCGAAATGCATTTGCCGCAATGGCAGTGCAGGTCACAGAAATCGACGACGCCAACAAACGCGGCGACGCTCCGGAACCCATCGACCCGGACAATCGCGATCAACTGCTCGCCCAGCTGGCTGCGGGAGAATGCACGTTCGAGGTGGCCGTGGATAAACAAGAGGTCGCACTGGATTTCCAGAACCTCGAAACCATTCAGGTCAACTACTATCTGATGGATATCGAACTGTTGTTCAGCCGCAATCCCTTTGTGCAGCAGCAGTCTGGCAACTTTGCGCACATTCATCCAAATCTGACACAGTCATACGATCTGCCAAAGAAGAAGAGTCAGTTCACTTTCCAGCTGCCCGCCGAACTTCGCAACCGAAACGTGCTTGTGGAAGTGGTCGGTCAGGGCAAGAGCAAGCGAGCCGCCTATTACTCGAATTCGCTGACCGTGCAGACGTCAGACAATTACGGGCAGGTTCGTGTGACCGACGAAAAGGGTCGCAAGTCGCTTTCGGGCGTGTACGTGAAAGCGTACGCAAAAATGAAGGATGGCAGGACACAGTTTTACAAAGACGGGTACACCGACCTGCGCGGCCGATTCGACTACGCATCACTGAGCACGAATGATCTCGACAACGTCGATCGCTTTGCCTTGCTCGTCATGAGCGACGATCAGGGCGCCGTGGTTCGTGAGGTCGCCCCTCCGGCACGATAGGTGGCTGGGAATGGCGAGGGCTTAGTGAGCGGAATGGCGCTTGCGGGGTGTTGATTTAATACCAACCCGAAGCGCCAGCGAGGCAGAAACGGCTGAATTCCTCGCTGGCGCTTCGGGTTGGTATGATCATGAGCCCCGCCGTGAACTCAAACGACATGCGTTGTTCATCGGCCCAACGGGCCAGCCCGATGTCAGCCCGGGGCAACGCCCAGGGTTCGATCTCGGGCAGCTTGCCTATCTGGACACAGACACGGCAACGCGTCTGGCGGCGGATTCCATAATCTGGCGGATGAGTTCCTGGTAACTCATGCCGACTTTGGTGGCGATCATCGGCAGGTCGGAATGTTCGGGGTGCAGGCCGGCGAGGGGATTGGCTTCGATGAAGTTCGGGCACCCGCTGCCGTCGGATCGCAGATCGATGCGACCCGCGTCGCGACCGTTCAGCTCACGCCACGAGACAAGTGCAATGCGTTCCGCTTCTGCGACTTCGGGATCGTTGTCGGATCGCACCAGATCGTAACGGACGAGTTCTTCGCAGCGTTCTTTATTAATGTACGAGTATGCACCCGGTTCGGCATCAGACAGGAGGACGATCTCAAGCGTGCCCAGAACACGAGCGTCGTCGCCTGTTCCAAGAATCCCGACTGTGAATTCACGACCGCTCAGATACGTTTCCACGAGCACCGGCTGACGAAATTTCGCCAGCAGCACTTCACAGACCTCGCTCAGTTCAGCGGCCGAGGAAATGCACGACGCCGGCGAAACGCCCTTGCCGGTACCCTCGGCGATCGGCTTGGCGAAGAGTGGAAACGGAAGATCGATATTGGCAACGTCAGCCATGGATTCCACGACAGCGAACTGCGGAGTCGGCATGCCGCATTTTTCCACCAGGGTCTTGGTCAGTCCCTTGTGCAGACAAACGGTCATTGCGACCGGATCACCAAACGTGCAGGGAATGTCGTAGGCTTCCAGCAGCGCGGGAACCTGAGCCTCGCGGGCAATTCCACGCAGACCTTCACAGATGTTGAAGACCAGATCCCAGCGATCGCCGACAGCCAGGCGACTCACCAGTTGCTGCACATGACCGATCCGATCCGTCTGGTGTCCCAGCAATCGAATGGCATTTTCAAGCGAATCGATCGTGTCCGCGCGGTCGAATTCCGCAGTTTCAAGTTCGTCGTATCCTTCAGCGAGGTACGCTTCGCGCAGGTCGTAAGTGAGTCCGATTCTCATGCCGCCACGCTCTCAGATGCTGCGTCCGAATCTTCTTGTTCCGGCAGCTCAGCATACAGTTGTGCCCGATACCGTTCCGCTTCGTCGCGGTCCATGCCCAGCACCTGCAACAGTTGCTGCTGAGGTCGCAGCAGTTCGACTGGACAACCACCGGCGGGTCGTTCTTTGATTCCGTCGACAGTGTAATCAAATGGGTAAAGCCGACAGATGAGCGGCCTGACGGTCGAGGCGAGCGTGCATCCCTGCGGGCCAAGAAAATGACAGTCGCCATTCGGGTGCTGCTTGAGGACTCTGCGCGTTCCGTCAGGCCGAAACACGTGATGCTGCCAGAACGGATCTTCAACCGTCTGATCATACGACGCATCTTCAGGTGCACGATATTCCGTAAAGTGTGTCGCAGATGAGGCATTTGCGATGCGCCGGACATCTCCCAGCGTCACGTAAATATCCGTCTTCTGACAACACGTCGAATAGTGCTTTGCACAGCGTGCACATAGAAACTCGTCGGACACAACAACTTCCTGGGAAATAACGGGTAGACCGAATGGATTCATATCAGCGGCCGGGCAGTACGACGACCTGCCGTTGATGCTCTGGAAACGATACCCGACATCGCCATTGTACCGGCGGGCTGACGCCACGCCGCTCGCCGGTACATTGTGCAATGCTGGTTAAAGCCTGTAGTCCAGTGGTTGCTAAGTCGCAATCGGGTCCGGATAACGGAACGTCTTGCCTTCAAAGTTTCGAAGCAGCAAGTCGTCACCGTCCCGGCCAATGACGCTATCCACCTGGAGCGGAATTTTTCCGCCGCCGCCTGGCGCATCGATCACGAACGTCGGTATCGCGTAGCCAGTCGTGAAACCACGCAGTCCCTGAATGATTTCCAGACCCTTTGAAACTGGAGTCCGAAAATGCGACGAACCACTGATGGGATCGCACTGATACAGATAATACGGACGAACCCGCATCAGCAGCAGCTTGTGGACAAGCTCCTTCATGATTTCGACTTCGTCGTTGACACCCTTGAGCAGCACGGTTTGTGAGCCCAGCGGAATGCCGGCATCGATCAGTCGTTCGCAGGCCTGCTTTGATTCCACCGTGCATTCATCCGGATGCAGATAGTGGACGCTCATCCAGATCGGATGATACTTTCGCAGCATCGTACACAGTTCCGGCGTGATGCGTTGAGGCAGCACGGCAGGCATCTTGGTGCCGATTCGAATAAACTCAATATGCGGAATCGCACGCAGGCGTCCGATGATCCAGTCGAGTTTTTCGTCGCTGAGGGCCAGCGGATCACCGCCGGAAATCAGCACGTCGCGTACCTGAGTCGCTTCTTCCAGATAGTGGAAAATGGCTTCCAGACGCTGGACGTTTGGCTGGATTTCCCCGTGCCCCACGACTCGCGAACGAGTGCAATAGCGGCAGTAGGTTGAACAAAAATCCAGCGGCAGCAGAAGCACGCGATCGGGATAGCGATGGACGAGGCCCGGAACCGGACTGTGTCCGTCTTCACCCAGCGGATCATCGGCTTCGCCCGCCGTGCGAACAAATTCTCGCGTCGTCGGGACAACAGTTTTTCGGAGCGCCTGCAGCGGATTTTCGGGATCCAGCAGACTCATGTAGTAGGGCGTCACGGCTGTGGGAAGCAGCGTACCGCCGTCGGACAGGACATCGCGTTCTTCGGTGGACAGTTCCAGAATTCTTTCGAACTGCTCCAGCGTCTTGATGCGATGCCGGGATTGCCAGCGCCAGTCGTCCCAGTCTTCGTCAGTCGCATCCGGATAGAAGCGTTCACGAAACTGGAGGGTGAGGGGATTTTCCTTGCGCGGCGGAGATCCTGCATGATGGGCGGCGTCATGTCGCACACCGTTGCGATCAGGCAGGCTTGAGGACGCCGCCACTTTTTCAGCGACAGCATGTCCATTGGCAGGTCTTTGGCGGGAGGCAGTTGTCGGTGGGGCAGCGTTTCGAACGAGATTCAAAACTGACAACTTGCCATTGTGATGGGTTTTCGATTTCGAAGCAGATCCTTCTGCGACGGTCAGGACACTTGAGCGCCCTGAACTTCCTGGAGGGTCATCATGCTCCGGGCCGGTGGATGGAGGTTCTGAACTCTCCCCACCGAACAACGATTCGTCCATTGAGTAAAATCTCCGCGATTTGCATCTGGTCGCACTTCATCACTGTGAATCCTCAGGACGGGTTTTCGTAAAATTCTGAGGAAAAACAGACTGTGGGAAGCAAGTTGCTCAGTCCGAATCCGTTTCCTGTACCGTTTCAAGTTATCTGAATACGACAGAAAATCGGCTTCTTAAATGCAGACAACAAAACTTACGGACAAGAAAAGTGCGAGGCCGACACAATGGTTGAGAAGTCGGCAGACTCGAGTCAACACCGGCCGACTCCATCCCGGGTTAACGATCAAACAAATTGATAGCGAGTCTCTTCCCGGATCGATCGCTCTTTCAGCAAAAGCTCCAGGGGCGAGGGAATGATGCCAACAGGCCGAACCCCTCTGCACCTCCACATGTGTTTTTTTGGCGGACGCTTTGCCCGTCTGATGAACTCGCAAAAAACAGCTCGTGAGTCACTTCGACAGGTCGCATGAGTTTCATTGCACCATGCAAATCAACCTCACCGCGCGGCGTTATATCTTTCACAGCATTCAAATCAATAGATCAGTTGCCGTTGTTTTCAGGAATCCCCGGAAAATCACCAGGATGCTGCCGTCAGGCCCGCCACGGCAGCAAACATTGCCGCCAGCCAAAAGGCCGCGACGATTCTTGCTTCGGGAACTCCGCGAAACACAAAGTGGTTGTGCAGGGGACTGCACAGAAGTACTCGTTGCCGCGTGCGGCGATACCAGCCTACCTGCAGCATGACGCTCAGTGTCTCAACCACAAACACGGCACCGACAATCGCCAGCAATAATTCATGACCAGTCGCCAGGGCCGCAGTCGCCAGAAGGCCACCGATCGGAAGCGAACCCGCATCGCCCATGAAGACTTTCGCCGGGTGCCGATTCCACCACAGGAACCCCAGCGTACTGCCAGCCAGCGCCGCACAACTGATCGCGGCGCCAGAACGACTGTCGTCACTGAAATGAGTGACAGCGTTGCCAGCAGTTGTGCTGTTACAGACGATCACTGCCAGGGCGATCGATGCAATCGCCGAACAGCCGCTCGCCAGTCCATCCAGCCCGTCCGTGAGATTCACAGCATTCGACGCACCGACGATGACAAACGCCGCCCACGGAATCCAGTACCAGCCAACGCGAATCGTTTTCGACATCCATGGAATCACCATCTGCCCTGCACTGCCGTCTGCGGATTTCAGCGAGTAAAGGCCTGCTGCCACAACACTGGCAATCAGGCATTGAAACAACAGCTTTTGCCGTGAAGTCAATCCCTTCCGAGTCGTGCGCAGTTTGATCGAGTCGTCACACGCGCCAAGCAGGGTCAGAGCCAGGACTGTCAGACAGAAAAGCCAGATCAGCGCCGATGAAACGTCGGCAAAGCACAGAATTGAGACGACGGTGGTCCCGGCAACCAGCAAGCCTCCCATCGTGGGTGTGTGTTGTTTCGCGGCGTGCAGTTCATTCAGACGCACTGAATCACTGACGATTCGTTCCGTAAACCGCGAACTGAGCCATCGAATCACCCACGGCCCACCCGCGAGGGACAGCATCAACGAAAGCAACCCGGCACAGACTGCGGCCATAGACAAAGAAAGCGAAATTTCCAACAAGCCGCCAACGAGCACCGAGATCTCCCGCGTCGCTCAGTCGCTTCGCCGACTGAAATTCTCTGGTCCGAAATCAAAAAGTGACTATAGTGCATTGTCAAGTCCTGGAACAGGGGTCTGGAACCAGGAGTCAAATGGCAGGATATGCCACAAGCGATTCAACACGAGTGATGTCGCTCTTCAGGTGTTGAATCGGAATCACGACTGTCAAAAGACTGCGTCCGGCGTGGCGCAGTTGTTCCTGAACTATCGTCCGGAGTTCAAAGATGAATATGGCGAGCGCCAGGACTTGTCGCAGTGAACCACAATGACGTGCGGTACTTTTTGACATTGGTGAAAAGAAAGTCGCTGCGCGACGATTCCAAAGCTCCGTCAAGCCGGAGCACTCCCACGTTTATGGCCAGGGCGTCGGAACCGTACCCTCCATGGCGGCGTCCAACTCTTGCGTGAGCTTTCTGGACAACCTGGCGTCGGTAACAAATCCTTTCAATTCATCGGCAGCTTTTTTGGCTTCGGGGACACGGTCGTTTTTCACCAGAATCGCGACCAACATCGCAGCATCGTTGACGACCTTCTTTTCGATGAAATCCTGATGTGGCTGGCCGAACCGCTTCACCATAGTCAAACCAAACGAGTAGCTCTCACCAATTCGCGCGACGTCCTTTTCCGGATCAATGTACTTACCACATAACTCGTACTCTTTCTGCTTGATCAATGCCGGTTCCGAAATGCCATACATGCGTTTGGCATCTTCCGTATCTGTTTCACTGAGCCATTTAAACAGCTCCACCGTGCGTTCTTCCTGTCGCAGTGTCTTGTTAAGTGCAGTGAAGTCGTGGAAGTCTTCGAAGCGAACTCGAATTCGATTCTCGTCGCGGATCTTCTTCTCCGTTTCGTCACGAATCTGGATCAGCTTTTCAAGTGCTGGCGGATAGCTTTCGCCAAGTTCAAGCCACTGGCTCAGCGCGAACGAGAGCCGTACGCCTGACTGACCGGGATTCAGCCTGACGGCGTTCTCGTGATACCAGGTCTGTTTGGCCAAAGCGACTTCGTACTTCCCGGCAACTGCATCGGTGGCTGCCTCCTGTAAAATCACGGAAGCATCAGGGTTTTCAGGCGGCGTCCATTCTTCAGCCTGGATGATCGCTGGCGACAGAAGACTCAAAACGAGCAATAGATGACGCATGGGATTAACCTTTCGGAGATTCAACGGGTAACGGAAGAAGGGAGGATTCGTAAAGGAAACGCATCTGATTCGATTCGGAATCAAGCTGTCTGAATTCATGCTCCTGCTGGCAGAAACGCAAATGCGATCAAGCCGTTGCATGAGAACGCCGACCCACCGACATGCAAAGTTTGCAGCGGGGGATCGGCGGATTGCATGTGCCATCGACATGACCAGAACGCAATTGGCCTGGACGGCGTCCCTGTCGTTGCGGGAATGTGAACTTGGCTCCCTGCATTTTCTCGAACGCTTCCTTTTGCTCAGGTGTCAGAACAGCCAGAAGTGCCGTGTTCATTTTTACGACGTTCGCGGGCAGCTGCGATAAATTTGTCACGCTCTTCCTGATTTGCGCTCTGGAAATTCGGGCGTTCCGTCGGAGCGTTGTCGGCTTCAATCTTGGCGATCTGTTCCTTTTGTGCCTGATCCAACGCCAGCTTTTCGGCGATTTCCGCACGCGCGAGTGAACTTGCGCCATCACGCTGAATGCGGAGTTCTGACAGCCGATGTTGCTGTTTTTCGTCCAGCACGGTTTTCACTGCTTCGTCGGCTTTCTTTGCGAGTTCCTCACTCTGCTTCTGACGTTCTTCTCGACTGAGATTCTGCTGACTGCTGCGATCTCCACGGAGCGCTGTGAATTTCTCAACCTGAGCTTCTTGTCATGCTCAGTTCTTTCTGCACTTCTTCCATCAATACCAGCCCCATGACTCCGCCACTTCCCCGGCCACCTGGCCCCTGAGCGAGGGCCGCTGATCCAAATCCCATCACCATCAACACAACCAGAAACTGTTTCATAACGACACGATCCTTGAGTGGGAATGCTATGCAACGAACGCTGCCGGACCACATTCCATGACGGTAATCGCTCACGCAAATCCTCCATCATCGTGACGCGATCAAATGACAAAGTAAAGTTAACGCCTGTTGCTGACTCCGACATTCTGAATACAACATGGAGTCATCAGGACTTCAGGTGCTGCATTGGCTGATCAGGAAACAGGAACCATGGCCATGTGCGGCTGCTGATCGCCGATACACTTTGATCATTCAGACTCCGCAGTTCCACAAGTCGCGGTTCAAATTCCTGCGACACTTCGGCCTTGATTGCGTCCGTGATTCGCTGGATTTCACGACCGATGTCATGCGCTGATTCGCCGGCTTTCCGAGCCGACGTCATCTGATTCACAGCTGCTTCCTTTTCCGATAGCAGGGACGTCAGTCGTTCTTCCAGCGGGGCGCGGAACACATTTGTCCCCAGAAACCGCTGCGGATTGTACTGCATGTCCCGGAGTTGTGCCTCGACGTGCTGCAACTGAAGCAGCTTCTGCCGCTCGTCGGCAAACAGAAACCGCGAGGCACTCGCCACGGCGAATGGTGAGGGCTCCACGGACCACCAGTTTCGGATCAGGTCGTCCGTGCATGGATCATATTGTCCACCGCCCGTCCCGTGGACAAACAGATCGCTGAACAGTAATCGCAGCGTGGCAGTGATCAGTGCTCCGCGCGGTACGAGTTGTTGACCGGCAAACAGCAGCGAAGTGAGTGCTTCGGCCACGTTTCCCTTGTGAAGTGTCAGCAGCCGTTCACGATTGCATTCCAGCGCCATTCCGTCGGGCGCGCGGCGCATCTGCAGCACATGTCGGGTCCCTGCCGAATGATCGACGACCCAGAACGGAAGCTCGCACCAGTCGTCTTCAATCGTCAGGTTTGGAAACGGATTGGCTTCATTGCGAATGCGATGCTCACTGCGAAAAGTTGTCAGAGTCTGGTTGTAACATTGAGCGAACTCAAACGGTCGCTCCAGAATCGATGCCGTGAAGCGAATGAACTCGGGAAAGCTGCAGATCGCTGACAGCGGCAGTTCCAGCATCCTGCCACCAATGTCAGCATTCCAGCGTGTGATCAGATTGGCCTCCAGCGTCGAGAAACCTGCTGGTGATATTTCAGCAAGTGCTGCATAATGAACTGCAACCTCCTGAAATGCCGTTGCTGCCGCTTCTTTGCCGCATGCCCGCAAGTCGTTTTCCACGGCCATCAATTCTGCGGACAGGACATCGCGTGGTTTCAATCGGCTCCCTGAAAAAAGTCCGGGGCTCCGCGCGAGAGTCGCGGACTTCGAATCGATTCTCGGTATTCCGTCGCCGGCGGCCACCTGCAAACTTCCCTTCGACGAAGCGACTGACGGATATAAGAATGCTCCGGCGTCGCCTTCGTCCGTGTCGATCACCACTGCGACCGCAATCAGGCCATGCTGTACCGCAAATGCTTCCGTGGTCTGATACTTGAATGTCAACCCGGAATGGAATACGACCGGTTGATGTCCAGTCATGACAATCGGCGTTGTTGACGGATCACCAGTGAGCAGCGGTCGATCGCCCGACATCAAGCCCGCGCGTCGGGCAACATCGGACAGTCGGAGCACAAACTGTTCGGCAGAGTTTACGAGTCGTTTTCGAGCCTGCTGCTGCAGTTCACGCAGCGCGGTATTCGACACCACAGAAAGGCTGGTCGGCCATGCTGAGACGGGTGGTTCCAGGATCACGGATTCAAACGACAATGGTTTATCCGGTCTTCAGGAAGACTTTCAACAGAACCAGAACACCCGCCAGCAGCGGAATGCGGTGAGGCACGATCACGACCGCCACCGCTCCGTTGTCGGGATTCTTCCCTTCGCACGGCATGACAGGCGGACGCAATCCTGATAATCTACGCCGGGACCAGTCGTCAAAGAAGTCCTGCCACAAAACTGGCTACAACTTCGCTGACGACTGCCGTCTGTGAGAACTCAAACACCAAACCACGGAGCGGAGACTCAACATTGGCTCAATCACGCCATGAAATCCTGCAGAGAATTCACAAGAAGATTGCCGATGGCCTGCCGATCATAGGTGGCGGCGCTGGCACTGGCATCAGCGCGAAATGTGAAGAAGCCGGAGGCATCGACCTGATTGTGATCTACAACTCCGGGCGTTTCCGGATGGCGGGCCGAGGCTCGATGTCCGGACTCATGCCGTATGGAAACGCCAATCAGATCGTGCGCGAAATGGCGAATGAAGTGTTGACGGCAGTCAGACATACGCCCGTTCTGGCCGGTGTGTGCGGCACAGATCCGTTCCTGCTTCGCGATCACTTTTTGAGGGAACTGAAGGACATTGGCTTCGCCGGCATTCAGAATTTCCCCACAGTTGGCCTGATTGACGGGGTCTTCCGTGCGAATCTGGAAGAAACGGGAATGGGGTTCCAGCATGAAATTGATCTCATCGCCGCCGCCCATCAACTGGATCTGCTGACGACCCCGTACGCTTTTGATCCTGATCAGTCCATTGCGTTGACTCAGGCCGGTGCCGACATCATCGTCGCTCACATGGGCCTGACCACGAGCGGCACAATCGGTGCCACCACCGCGTTGACTCTTGAAGAATCTGTCTCCAGGGTCGCTGAAATCACCGCCGCCGCCCGATCCGTTCGCAAAGATGTAATCGTCCTGTGCCACGGCGGCCCGATCGCCATGCCCGAAGATGCCCAGTTCATGATGGATCGTGTCCCTGAGATCAATGGATTCTACGGAGCCAGTTCGATGGAACGCCTTCCCACAGAAATCGCCCTCACCGCACAGGTTCGTAAATTCACGGCCATCCGGAGATCCTCGTAACTTGACTCTTCGAGTCGAGAGGCTCGCCGCATTCCGTCGGCAAAAGTCATCCCCCATTTCAAACAGGAATCGACCTCATAGAAATCCACCGCCGCCTTCCCGAACGTCGTCCCTACCCTGCACCGCGGAAAAACGTGTTGCTGCTCAGTTGTATGGATCTCCGACTGATCGATGATATTTGCGAATTCATGGACGGCGACAATCTGCAGAACCGCTACGATCAACTCGTGTTCGCAGGAGCTTCCCTGGGCGTGATGCAGCCACGCCATGCCGCCTGGCGGGACGTCTTCTTTCAACACCCTGATATCGCCGTGCAACTGCACGACATTCGCGACGTGTACATCATGGAGCATCGGAACTGCGGAGCCTACACGCATTTTCTTGGACCGGAATTTGAATACCCGGACTCGCCCAAAGGCCAGATCGCGGAAGAGACGGCAAGGCGTTGTTATGGTAGAAATTGCAATTTCTGTCTCAAAATGAGTAACGGACTGTGAGGTTTTTACGCATTGACACGTCAGATCTTGTAGTTTTGGCAGTCGGAGCGAACCAAGTGGTTTTCGGATGTGTCAACATAACACCAATGAAAGCAGTCACTTACGAGAAATTGTGAACTCATGCCAATAATTGGCGCGACAGTTGCGAATGACTAGAGATCAGTTCGACAACAATCAGGATCAAAACCTGTCTCATAAAGGGAGCGAGTACCATGCGAATTCAAATGACCCCAAAGACTGTGCGACGACTGTTGTCCGCTGACGGATATCTTGATCTGGGTATGCCAGAGCGAGCTATTGAAGAGCTTGGCAAAATCGACGACGCTGGTCCTCTTGAAGGGCCAACGAAGCTGATGCATGGAATTGCACTCAAACAAGTCGGCAATTTCTCTGGTGCAATTACACAACTGGAAACCGCAGCTCGCATCATGCCGACGCCGATTCGCCGCTTCGCATGGAGGGAGTTGGTGGATGCTTATCGAGCCGTAGGGAGCATGAAATTGGCCGAAATGGCCGAGAAGTTGGGCGGTTCTGGTGAATTTCAGCTGAAGATCGCGCTTCCCTTTGCTGACATGACACTCAACATTCCTTCACACCCGAAGACCGCATCAAACGGCACTGGTATTTAGACCTCGCCGTCAATCATCTCATCGCAGATACCCCAAACTGCGAATATTAGCATTCGAGAACACCTTCCAAGAGCTCCGTCGATTCATTCGGCGGGGCTTTTTTTTGTTTCTGGAATGGTTTAATGGTCTTTCAGTGATTTAGGAAAAACCGATACTCTCCGCAGCAAGCAGCAATCCGCCAGCCGTTTCGTGCTGCGCGCCAGACAGGATGTATTTGGCGTTCGAGATTGTTGCCAGGAATGGAGTCCATCAGGTCATGGCACGATATTGGATAGTCGTCAGTTTAGTCTGTGCGATTGGCGCATTCACCGGTATTGCCGGATGTCGCAACCACCAGAAGGCGCATGTGCTGAGTCAGAACGACAAGGACATGGTCGGCAGTCACACAGCCGGTGCCGAAACATGGAAGCCGCTGATCGACGAATCGGTCTGTCGCCTGCTGGCCAAGTCCAGCAGCACCGTACATCAGGCGTCTCACTCGACTGTCAATGGCGAAGGCGGTGCGGCGCGATCCGTCTGCTTTGTCGGAGTCGAAAACCGCAGCAGCGAAGAGATTGGCGACTTCAAGGAACAAATCTACGAACACATTGATTCGCTGATCTCGCAGGATCCACAATTCACGATGATCAGTCGCCGGTACGTCGAAGCCGCGATGTCGGAATGCCGTTGCCGTCCAGAGACCCTGGTCCTGCC
>JANOUN010000087.1:0-19270 GCA_031416875.1 Planctomycetota bacterium
ACCAAGCCTGCCTTCTTGAGATGCGTCTTGGCCCATGCCACTCGGTTCAGAAACACCTTTGCCAGACCGCTCGGTAACATTTGAGCAAGTTCTTCCGGAGTCAGCGCAAACCGAGTTCCAAGTATGTCGACCATGTCTTTCATGCGATGCTCCTGCCCATCGGAGAGGACCTGCAAAAAAGGAAACATGATGGATTGAAAATCGGGTATTGACATTCGGCTTACTCTGCTCAGCAAGAATTGTTCAATGCATTCAACTCGGTAACGTTGCTTTCCAGCGTCGTGATGGCAGATGCAGAGCCCTTGGAGAGCGTTTCGACCAGGTCCTCAAAGTCCATGTCTGCCGTTCATTTTTTGCTCGGGACTGTGGGTTCAAGAACACTGGCAGGCAAGGTGACCCTGCGGATCACTTTTCTCCGCCCGCTACGTCCCGGCCAGCATACTGGCAGGCGTTCCGTGGTCAATCGAGTTGATCTGCATTTGGCAGGGAACTTCGTTGCAGATTCGAAGAATCGCGGTCAGGCTTACGTAGCAGCGCAGCGGCTTCCTCACAAATCATGGCTTTGCTGATTTGCCGACCTGAGCCAGGTCGGGCTATGCCTGCTGATTCGCCGACCTGAGCCAGGTCGGCCTACGGCGCGTAAAAAAACGGACGAGAATTCCGGAGGAAAACTCGGCCGTTAGTGTCTGAGTCGCCGAAGCAGTCAGAAGACTACTTCTTTGCCTTGGCTGCTGGCTTTGCTGCTGGTGTCTTTGCAGACTTTGCAGCTCCGGCCTTTGCCTTGGTGGACTTGGCGGCACCAGCCTTCGCCTTTGTGGACTTTGGTGCAGGTGCGGCAGGTGCAATCTTCGCCTTGGCAGACTTTGCGGTTGTTGCCTTCGCTGCGGTGCTCTTTGCGGCCATTCCAGATTCCTCCGTGGAGAATTGTAGTACCGATTTTAAAATGCAGGATGTTCGTCGGTACCAGTCACGAACAACCGCGGATGCAGACTGCGGCGGGGCTTACAAGACCTGCCTGTAACAATCTGCTGCGGGTTATAGGCGACCATCACAGAATACGTCAAGCGTAAAGTCTATTCAAACTCACATGTGAGTCCGTATCTTGACTCGTCGAGGTGAACTCATCGCTGCTCTCAAACATGTGATGCGGCGACGCGACACACTCAAGCGAATGACACGAACATGTGCAACAAAGTTTCGTCGTATGAAAGTTGCTGACTGTACCGTTCTCTCTGTGTCACCCATATTCTTGTCGCACCCGCCCCTGCTTTGGTCTGCGATGCAGGATGCCTGAAAATGCCGAATTTGAAAGGCAAAGCGGCGACAAGTCGCCGCACTCCAAAGCCCCGTCACGTGTTCCATGACTATTCTGCACGGCGGGTGTGCGCATCGGTCAGCAGACCTCGTTCGGCCATGGATCGCACGAGTTCTCGGGCGATGGGGCCTGCGGCTTTGCTGCCGGACCCGCCGTGTTCCAGCGCGACAACGACCACGTAGCGAGGATTCTCAGCGGGAACGTAGCCGGTAAACCATGCGTGGTCCGGCTTGCCAGGTGCTGTCTCCGCGGTTCCCGTCTTGCCCGCGATTGCCACGCCTGGCAGACGCACGGTTTTGAATCCCGTGCCGATCGGTTCCTCGACCGCTGCCGTCAGGCCCGCCCGCACGGCGCGGAGTGTCTCAGTGCTGACTCCTGGGATGCGTTTTCGAGTCGCTCGGTACGGCGAAGTGTCGATTTCGGCCGCTCTGCGCGCCGTACCGTCGTCGCTGACGAGGTGCGGTGTCACAAGCCAGCCGTCGTTCGCCACGAACGCCAGCAGTCGCGCCATCTGCAGCGGTGTGACCGTGAGCCGCGACTGTCCGATCGACAGACCAAGTGCTTCGCGTTCAAACCGCCTGCGAGCGGCCTCCGTCTCAGAAGCGGCGACGCTTCGACTTGAGTGCGGAACCGTGCCGGTTTTCTCAAACGGCAAGTCGACTCCCGTCATACGACCAAATTCCAGCAGATCCGCCCACTGCACCAATGGTTCAATTCCCATCCGGCGCGCGGCGTCGAAGAAATACACATTGCACGATTGAGCCATCGCAGTTCGCAGGTTGACTCGTCCGTGCGTCGCCCCGAACAGCCGAAAGATCATGCAGCGATGTTCTTCCGGATTGGTCAGATATCCGTGACACTCGAACGGCATGTCGGGTGTGATCGTGCCGGACTCAAGGCCCGCAATCGCGGTCACGATCTTAAATGTTGAACCGGGTGGCAGCGCCATGCCGGTGAATCGAGGTACAAACGGACGCCGCGTATCGCTGTTGACGGCATTCCACATGGCTGGTGAGCCATCGACAAACATCGACAGATCAAAAGTCGGGGCACTCGCAGCTGCCAGAAGTCGGCCCGAATCGGCTTCCATGACAATGATGCAACCACCGACCGGGATCGGTTGCGGCTCCGCTGCCGTTGCCCTGTCCACCTCGCTGTCTTCAATCGACGGCACTGCTGGCAGCAGCAGGCGAGGTGCATCATTGAGCGATTCTGCAAGCAACTGTTCGGATAACTGCTGCAGCTGTGAATCGAGGGTCACGGTGACATCGCGACCACTCACCGGATGCCGCACGATCTCCGACGAAATCACACGCTGCCGCCGGTCGCGAATTGTGCGCCGCACTCCGGCCACGCCCAGCAATTGATGTTCGTAACTG
This sequence comes from Planctomycetota bacterium, assembly GCA_031416875.1. Classification (GTDB taxonomy): domain Bacteria; phylum Planctomycetota; class Planctomycetia; order Planctomycetales; family Planctomycetaceae; genus SXXK01. Next base: position 2,695 of record JANOUN010000087.1, read on the forward strand.
CGTTCCACGCCCGACCGCCCGACGCGCGGGGTGGTGCTGGTGACATCTGTGATCGACAAATCGCCGGTCAAATCCGAATCGCGGACATTCGTACGGACGCCAACCACATGCGCGGCCAACGTCAGCTCCGGATATGTGCGGCGAGTGGAGCTGACGACGCGAACTCCGGGGAATCGCTCCGGATGTTCGTTGATCACGGCTGCCACCGAGAGGCCGACGTCTTCCAGAACCGGATGCCATGTCTCTTCTTCCCGGACGACGATCCGACTTACGTCAGGACGCGTGGGTGGTGTGGTGAGTGCGGCACGCATGGACTCAGCGACAGTCAGGAGCAAGCCGTGATCTTCTGCAGGCGCTTCTTCAGCACCAGCGACGACTGATCCCGATTGGCGGCGATTGACAGCGTCACTGATCCTTTGGACACGTTCTTCAACCTTACGGAATCTTGCCGTCAGTTCTGTGCATGAGACCTGCGTCAAATCCGCGAGAGCGTCGCGCAGCGCCATGTGTTCCGCGTGGACCTTGTCTTCAGCGTCTGCCACCAGTTCCGCATCACGGCGTTCTTCCCTGCTGAGTCGTTGGCGGACTTGCAGCTTCAGCCATTGAGGATCGATCTCATGCTGCAGCCAGCGATAATGCACTTCGACGCCGTAGACATCCACGTCTGACGCGAGCACGATGGAGTCGGCAACAATGCGGCCGTCGCGCGCGGGAAGTGGTTCGTCCTCCGTGGACGTGACCTGTAACGCCGACAGAAATTCGTCGGGCAACCGCGTCTGTACCCAATAGACACGCGCAAGGATCACAAAGACAGCGGCAACAAAGAACAACCCAATCCCATTGAGTCGCAGCGGGTTTCCTGCCGCAATCAATTCAGGCGATGCCGCGTCTTCAGGATCGAATATCGGGCTTTGGAGCGAATTGAGCATGTCGCCCGTCACACCGAATGAGCTTCCACCCCGGTCATCTGCAACACCTCAGGAGCCGGAAAACGTCCTCGGTTGCGAAAACGCTGCCACCAGCCAGCTTTGTGAAGCAGCGGGTCAGCCGCAGAAATCACTCGATACTTGCCGCGTCGGGTCACCAGTCGCAACTGATTGTTCGGAAGCACTTCGGCCACCATCCAGAACTTATCGACCAGATAACTGTAGTCGTCCCCCATTCGAGACGGATGGATCGACCGCGCTCGAGGACCAGGCGTTGGCCCCTGTTTTGGGAGCGTGTAGACGACAAGATCGCCCGCCTGATAATGGTGATTTCGCAAAGCTGTCACCTTAAACCAAAAGGACTTCGATTCATGAACATGACGGTGGGTAAGAAAAACGATCGGAAGACACTGGACTCCGCCGGTTTCACAAAGGCTGCTGAATTGATAACGGGTTCAACCCGGATGACAACTCGGAAACCTCATCGTTTCGGCCAAAACTCGGCCAATTCCCGGTTTTATACAGAATGGCTCATTGACACAACGGGAATCTGCCCCGGACGTAATCTTGATTGGATAAAATCCTGTCAATGATTTTCCTGCAGTCCAGCACATGCCATCACTGCCGCTTCCAGTTCCACCCAGTCCGGAAGGTCACAGTCCGTGATGACTTCAACGCGACTGTCGCGACGATAGGCCGTGCGTGAGACTGAAACATCGTGTCCCGTGCGATTGATGAGCCACCAGTCATCGGAGCAGTGAAATATGCCTTTAATGCGCTGCACACTGGGCAGTGCGGCAAGGAAATCAAAGAGCGCCTCGCGGTTGAAGACTTCTGCCGACGAAAAAATCCAGCCACAGGCTCTCTGGCCGTTACCCGCATTTTCGAGTCTCAATGGCCGTCCGGGGATGGCAGCTTGAGTCAACGGAACTATTACTGGTTCCGTAAGATCCGTCGCCTGGGAGCCTTCCGGAGCATGAGCATGGACTGCATGTGCATCAGCGAAACGCGGCGGCCGCATCACGGTGCCGTCCAGATCCAGCCATTCCGGTCTGAGTTTTCCAAATTGAGTTTCTGCGACAAGCAATTTCGGCGGATCGAACTGATCGATCCATTGGCGGCAGCGTTGGACCTGATGCGATTCGCGTTTATCGAGCCAGTTGATGGCCACGACATCGGACATCTGGATCTGGTCGTGAAACACTTCGCTGCTGGTGACGCGGGGATTGTCAAAATCTTTCGGATCGACAAGGCAGATGGTGGCACGCAGATCCAGAATCTGACTGAAACGCCGGCTTCTCAGCGTATCAATGACTCGCGCCGGATGCCCGGCTCCGCTGGGTTCAATGAGCAGTCGATCCGGTTTCGTGCGGCGGATGAACTGCAGCAGGACCGTGTCCATCATGCCTGCGGTGGTACAGCAAAAACAACCTCCCGCCAGTTCCTGAATCTGAATCTCCGGCGTTTGCGGATCAAACACCAGTTCATCAATTGAAACCATGCCGTATTCATTGACGAAGACCGACCAGCGTTCGCCTTCCGGACGATAATTCAACAGATCCAGAATAGCCGTCGTCTTGCCCGTTCCGAGAAATCCTGTGATGAGATTAGTACGAATCTGAGTCATGGATAAGGCAATAGATTCAGCCCAGCGATGAATTGGTAGTCTCGCTGATTCCTGGAAATAAATTGTGCATTCAGCGTCAGAGCCGATGCCGCAATCAGACTATCGGCGATGAGAAGTCCGTGACTCAGGCGGTAATGATTCTTAAGGCACGCAACAGCTTCTTTCACACCCCGACCTGCGTCGATGAGAATGTCTGTGTCAATAATATTCACGAACCTTCACCCCATTCCGCTTTGCGAGTGTTGCGAACCCAGTCTGTGCTGTCCTCCAAATCTTGCCAATCACGTCACATTCCGATGAACGGCTCATTCTCCAGGTCTGTTGCATGCGACTGCACCGGAGGTTGAGTCGCTTTGTATCTCTGTCCCAGAAAGGCGATGAAATCAACGACCTGACGTTTTGCTTCATCAGGCAAAGAAGTGAATTCATCGATGAATTGTTGTTGCGTCATCTCGATTTTCTTCCCAGCTTTGAATACGACAATCCTGCCACAATGTGGTCCGTCGTTCAAGCATCACAAATGGCAATCTGTACTGGCCGAGGATACTGAAGTTTATATCGTGACGGGCCGCTTGTCACCTTGATTCCAGTGAATGACATGGATGCACAGTCCCAGAATCATTCGAATTTGCAATGCAGGCGGCTGAACAGGATGCCCGCGATGGAGGCAGCGAGGCACCATGGGATTCCTGCCGTCGCGGATGATGGCATCCTCAGTTGAATTCGGCGAACTTCGTCGCGAAACTGCGGTTGATTTAATGGGGTCAGACCCCCTACTCACGGTAGGCTCAGCAAAAAATGGACGAGTTTTCGCTTCGACTTCCGTCATGAAGGGGTCTGACCCCATTAAATCAACCCGATCCATCCTGTTCAAACACTCATCAATTCAAGAACAATGCAAAAGTCACTTCCATTCGACGCTGCGACCGTTCGCCGTATCGCTGAAAAATATCCGACCCCGTTTTATCTGTACAATGAACAGGGGATGCGGGAGACGGCTCGCCGACTCAACGCGGCTTTCTCGTGGTGTCCGGGTTTTCGGGAATACTTTGCCGTTAAGGCTTTGCCAAATCCGTATGTTCTGGAAGTATTGAAGGAAGAAGGACTGGGCGCGGACTGTTCCAGCCTTGCCGAGCTGGAACTTTCAGAACGCGTCGGGATGACCGGCGAAGATCTGATGTTTACATCCAACAACACTCAAGCACACGAGTATCAAAAGGCCGCGGATCTGGGGGCGATCATCAATCTGGATGATTTGTCTCACATTGACTATCTGCAGGAACACGTCGGTCTGCCGGATCTGCTCTGCTTTCGCTACAACCCCGGTTCGGCGCGCGAGGGCAATGTGATCATTGGCAAGCCGGAAGAAGCCAAGTACGGTTTCACCGAGCCACAACTCTTTGAAGGATATGCCATTCTGAAAGCCGCTGGAGTCAAGCGGTTCGGCCTGCACACGATGGTGGCCTCCAATGAACTCAACGGCGACTTCTTTGTGGAAACCGCCCGAATGGTGTTTGATCTGGCGGTACGAATTCATCAGCAACTCGGCGTGCGAATGGAATTCGTGAATCTTGGCGGGGGCATCGGAATTCCGTATCGCCCCGAACACAAGGCTGTCGATTTGCAGGCCGTCGGGCAGGGCGTAAAACAGGCCTGCGATGCCATGATCGCCGGCACGCCTCTCGACCCGCTCAAAGTCATGATGGAGAACGGCCGTGTGATTACCGGGCCTCACGGTTTTCTGGTAACGACGGCAATTCACCACAAACACATTTACCGAGACTACGTCGGCGTGGACGCCTGCATGTCGAATCTGATGCGTCCCGGAATGTACGGCGCCTATCATCACATCACCGTGCTGGGCAAAGAAAATGCACCGCATGATCGCATTGTCGATGTGGTCGGGTCTCTGTGTGAAAACAACGACAAGTTTGCCATCAACCGACCTCTGCCAGCGGTCGAACGCGGCGACCTGCTGGTCATTCACGACGCCGGCGCCCATGGCCATGCAATGGGATTTCAATACAACGGCAAACTGCGTTGTGCCGAACTGCTGCTGAAGCCGGATGGATCGGTAAAGATGATCCGCCGCGCTGAAACTCACGACGACTATTTTGCCACGCTGGATTTTTCAGGGCTGGCTGTACTGCAACGCCCTGATTGACCTCCACTCGTTTAACCGCGTGCCCAGCGGGCCACGCTCATCCGCCAGCGGAACGAGAGCGCGGCCCGCTGGGCACGCGGTTAAACGATTCGCTGTTGCCCGCGCGCTGTCTTCAGGAGACTCAACATGCCGTTCATCGATCTCAGCACGATTCCATACATTGAACCTGTCCCCGGATGCCGCATGAGGACTCCGCATGGGCAGAATCTGATGCTGTCGTACCTTGAAATGGACGATGGTGCCGAAGTGCCTATGCACCGTCATCCGCATGAACAGGGCGGCATCCTGCTTCAGGGCAAAGTTCAATTGACGATCGGCGACGAGACACGCATCGTCGAAGCCGGTTCGCTCTTCATTATCCCTCCAAATGTCCCGCATCGAGCGGTCGCGGTTGATGGCCCCGCCGTTGTGCTGGACGTGTTTAGTCCGGTGCGAGAAGATTACGCGGAACTTGCGAATCGCTATATCCCGAAGTTGAGTTAAACGACCATCGAAAACGTGGAGGTGGTCGTGGTAACACAGAGAAGACTACTTCTTCTTACGACGCTCGCCACTTCCCGCACCTGCATTTGACTGCACTCGAGATGGCCGTGCTGCCGGAGCCGACTCTGTCCTGCGAGTTTTTTCGACCGCGGGTCTTGACGGTGGTGCAGAGCGAGTTTCTTTCTGAGGCCGGCCCCCAGTATCAATTCTCCGATGGACAGCGTCGCCACCCGCCTTGCCAGCCGCAGGGGTACGTGCTTCACGTTCGACTCTTGGTGGCGGACTTGTGACCGAGGGACGAGCTGTGGAACGCTCAGTGGCACTGCGTACAGCGCCGCTCGCTTTGGCCTTCGAGGCATCAGCCGCATTACCGGTCGGTGCCTTTGGGCTCGGTACGTTAAGTCGCAATCTTCCTGCGTCGGGCAAAGATTCCGCACCCCCGTTCGAACGTCTCGGCGCTCCGGACGGGTTGTCAACATCAAGGCGACGATTTGTCAGCGGTTTGGAGTTTTGGGCTTTTTGCGGAGCATTTACTCCTGGTGGGTTGTCTGGTCGTGCCCCCGATCGCGCGGCACGGTCTCGAATATTGTTTTTAGAATTGCTCTTCTGAGAGCTCACTGGATTCGAATCCACCGGAGTCTTTTCACGATTCAAAACGGGATCCACTCCGCGCGGCCGTTCACCACGTGTGACAGGCGAACCGGGTGTTCTGGACTCCGATGCCTTCACGTTCGACGATGAACCCGTGTTTGACAGTCCTTTGTTGTCCTTACCGTGTCGTACCACCGGCGGAAGTCTCAGACGATCGCTGCTTTCACCCTCTTTGGAAGGTGGGGGGGTGACCGATTCCGCAGGATCACTCCGTTTTTCGCCGTGCCGAGTTTCAGGGCCGGAAGGCTTGTCTCGTCGTTCGGTGTCGCGCTCGTCCGCATTCACAATGCGTCCAGCGGAATCATTGGTTTGGTGACGGCGAGTTAATTCCAGACGCCCGCGGTTTTCCACGTCCCGTCGTTGATCCACAAGCTGGCGTAACGATTTGCTGTCCGTCTGAAGGCGGATCCGCTGGTCTTCCTGGAGTTTCACAAATCGCGTATTGGCCGCTTCTTTGACATGTTGCTGAAGTGTTGTACCAAGGACGGGCGACTGATCATCATTGTTGTTCAGCCGTGATGGTTCGCGCCCATCGTGATGGTTGAAAGTGCGGGCAGGTCTGCGGTCGGCGTCGCTTGTCAGAAGATTGAATCGGCCGTTGACCTGATCGTAGAAGTTCACCTTCCCGACACCGGTGCTTCGGCTGAAATGGGAATACAGTGGATCGAACTGGCGTCGCTGGCGATGGAATTGGTGCCACGGGTAAAAACCGGCGCTGGCATATCGCGGGCCGTAGAAGTCACCGAAGTAATAGTGGCAGGATCGAGGACGAACCCACAAATTCCAGTGCAGCCGATTTATCGCAATGACCACCTGTGGTGTGAACCCACGGGATCGATTCCAGTGTGAGGAACGTCGACAACGATACGGGGCGAACAGGAGACCACGACGGTTCAGGGGATAATCCCAGTACCCATTGCAGTTGAGGTAACCCCGCGGTGTCCAGACGTGGCGGGCGGGAACCCAGATCCAGTTGCTGTAACCCGTGCTCCAGTATCCCGGGCGCCATGCATAGCGAAGGTCATTCCACTTCCAGCAGCCGGGAATCCAGATGTGCTCCTGCGAAGGCGCAAGTCCAACCGGACCAAGCTCCAGCGATTCCGGCGGTGCGGCCTCTACGTATTGAATTTCTTCTGTCTGTTCAGGAATCCATGTTCCCGAAACCCATTGATAGCCAGTGTCAGCTTTCGTCCAATATCCCGGGAGCCAGCGAAACCCCTGCGGAACTTCGCGCCAGATCCCGCTGACCCAAAAGAAGTCCTGGTCATCATCGTCCCAGGCCCAGTAGCCTGAGATCCATTCAACCTGGCGACCGTCGGGACGCACATCCGGTGGAAGCTCTTCAATGGGTTCCGGGGGCTGCTGTGGAATAATCAGCCCCTGGACCGGATTCTGATTGAATTGCTCAGCGAAGGCCTCATGCACGGGACCACGGAGCATCGGTTCTGCCTCATCAACGCCCTCGGCATCGACGCGATCAAGCGGCCCCGGGACGGGAGGCGAGATCGGGTCGCTGACAGGAGCAAGCTTGTTCTCCGGTGCCAGCTGGAACGGACCCTGCTGATCTGACTGAGGAACAACAGGCAACTCCTGCATGCCCTGAACACTCAGGGGAAGGAGAACTCCCACTGCTGCCACAGCACTCAAAATCGAAAACGCTTTGCAGTGATATCGTCTCATGGTTTGTATCTCCTGATATTCAAGATTCAGTCGGACATCCAAATGGTCGCGTCAAACGCGGCAGAGATGTCTGTGAAACGCGTAACGACTGCCGACATGGCCCTTTCTCGAAAGGCCCTCATACTCCACCGGCAAAAACTGCGCCATAGGGGACGTGGATATGTTGGTATGAACTGTGCTGCTCGTCAGACAGCCATCAGATGAGCTATTGCCAGTTTTTAGCAGATTTCACCAGCCAGGAGGGTTCTCTGGCTGTACGCACTCGAATGGTGTCGAATTGACGACAAAGCGTCCCGTTTTGATGGCGCATTTGAGTTGCGACATACAGTGGAAAGTCATCAAAAGTCGGTGAACCTGTTGTTTGCCGATTTACAGGAGTGGCATGAAATCGGGGAATCGACAGTCAGATGTTCGACGGCGGGTCAATCTGGTCTCGAATCCTGCTCAATCAACGCCTGAGAGCTATCGATGGCGGTGTGCATCGGACCGTCAATCAGCGTGGCGCATGCCTTGCCGTCCTGTGACTCATCGCAATTGAACAGCACGGCCCACACGAAGTTGTCCCCGCGTTTCACAAGGATTGTCGATGTGCCAGCCAACTGGCCCGTGTGCCACATACTCACGTGGTCCAGCCCTTTGATTGATCGCACGCTCCAGCCGAGTCCATACCAGGTATCAGCGTCGGAGTCGGCGAACGCAGGTCGTTCTCTTAACTGCCGCAGACTGTCTGGTTTCAGAAGTGGTTTCGTCCCTGAATCCATGGCGACTGCAAATCGGACCAGATCAGATGCGGTCGATGTCCAGGCTCCGTGCGCATCCATCACTTCCAGATCAAATTGTCCGTAAGGTGCCTGGACAAGTTCAAACTTCCCGGACTTCCCTCGATGTGCCGCATCCCGAACTGCCGGATACGTTTTGAGCGTCTGCGTGTAGTAATGAGCTTCATCGTCGGCACGATCGGCAAGTCTGGTTTTCCCGAGCCGCGTCTGGTGCATCCCGGCTGGTTTCAAAATTCGTTCAGTCACGAACGCTTCATAAGGCTGTCCACTGGCCGCTTCAATTACTCTCCCCAGCAGGCAATAACCAAAGTTGGAATATTGATATTCGGTGCCGGGTTCAAAGTCGAGCGGTCGTGACAACTGGTATCGGACAATGTCCGGGATGCGTGCGAGCTGTTTAAGTTCCAGCGCACGGCTGATCGCCAGCAGTTCGAACATCGGGTCTTTGGACTTGTCGCGATTCCCGCCGCCGGAATGCTGCAGCAGTTGTCGAATGGTGACACGACTCCATGCGGGATCGGCATCTTTCGGCAGCGCAAATCTCTTGTCGCGGACAAGAGAGTCAATCACATGATCATCCAGCTTCAGCTGACCATCGTCAACGAGCAGCAGCACGGCGACGGCGGTCATCGGCTTGGAAATACTGGCGATTCGCAGCGTCGTATTCGCAGCCATCGGCGTCTGCTGTTCCAGATCCGAATACCCGAAGCCGCGTTCGTAAATAATCATGCCATCCCGGGCTACCGTCAGTGTGGCGCCTGGGATATTGTTGTCCGTCAGCGTCTTCAGCAGGAGTTCGTTGATCGGTTCCAGGTCCGTCCCCGGTTCTCCGGTGACGGGAACTGTGCCTGCAGGCAGCTTCAATAACTCAATGTTGTCTGTTTTCTGCACCCAAATTGTTGAGTGCAGCTTCTCACGGCCGTTCGGGATGACTCGATGAATTGTGTTCTTGAAACCGTCATCGGTGTAGCGCTTTTTTGCATCACGAAATTCTTTATCCGAGATATTCACCTGAATGAGCCATGCCAGCTTGTCCTTGTTTGGCTCCGCCGTGACGTCAAAGACCGCTTTTCTTTCGACGACTCTGACGCGCAGATCGCTGATGATCTGCCCCTGCGACGTCAGTTGGTCAACGTACGCAGACAACTCAGCTGCGGAGAGCCCCTTGCGCTCAACGGCCTCGTCAACAGCCTGAGCAGTGCTGGCCATCGCCAATATAAATGACAGCATGGGAATCAGTCGCATGGTTATCACTCCGTATGGCCTGAGTTCACAGACCTACGCAATTCCCGGCACCGCAAACGCCTTTGCGAATTCTGCGATCTCGCCGCGAATCTTTCCAATCACTGCCGCATTATCGTGAGATTTCAACGCCGCCAGAATCCACGTTCCGACACGTTTCATTTCATCGGTCTTCATGCCGCGCGTCGTGAGTGCCGCGGTTCCGATTCGAATGCCGCTGGGATCCATCGGCTTCCGCTGATCGTACGGAATCATGTTCTTGTTGACCGTGATGCCAGCTTCGTCAAGGGCATGTTCAGCCACTTTGCCCGATAAGCCAATCGTGGTGACGTCACACATCATCAGATGGTTGTCCGTGCCACCGGAAACCAGTCGCAGGCCCCCCTGCATCAGCGTTTCAGCGAGTGTCCTTGCGTTGTCAACAATCTGACGCCCGTAAGCTTTGAATTCAGGCTTCAACGCTTCTCCGAAACACACAGCCTTCGCGGCGACGATGTGCATCAAGGGACCGCCTTGAATTCCTGGAAACACACTGCGATCGACGTTCGCCGCGTGTTCCTTGCGGCACAGCACAAAACCAGATCGCGGACCACGCAATGTCTTGTGCGACGTGGACGTCACAAAGTCCGCATGAGGCACTGGACTGTTGTGAATTCCTGCCGCCACCAGACCTGCATAGTGCGCCATATCGACCATCAAATATGCCCCGACGGATTTTGCAATCTCTGCAAACTTCGCATGGTCGATTTCACGTGGGTACGCACTGGCACCGGCGACAATCATTCTTGGCTTGTGCTCTTTCGCCAGCGCTGCAACCTGATCAAAGTCAATCCGATGGTCATTCTCGCGCACTCCATAGGGAACGGCCTTATACAACTTGCCACTGAAATTCAGGTGCATCCCGTGAGTCAGATGCCCGCCATGTGCGAGGTTCATGGCCAGAATCGTATCGCCGACATTCAGGATGCTCATGTAAGCCGCCATGTTGGCCTGCGAACCGGCGTGCGGCTGCACATTGGCATGTTCGGCTCCAAACAATTCCAGCGCGCGATCGCGGGCGATGTTTTCCACCACATCGACGTACTCGCAGCCGCCATAGTAGCGTTTGCCAGGATAACCCTCGGCATATTTGTTCGTCAGCACTGTGCCGGCCGCTTCCATCACAGCCGCACTGGTGTAGTTTTCTGAAGCGATGAGTTCGAGTCCATCGACCTGGCGGCGACGTTCATGAACAATCGCATCCCAAATGGCGGGATCGGATGACTTGAGTGCAGACATTTCAACTTCTTTCAATAGCGCGGAATACGAGCGACAGAAGGACCGGAGAACTAACGACAAACTGCATAAGTGAACACACAAAAATGCGGCACGGAGTGAGATTGACGGCGATCATTCATTCAAGCCATTGAGGCATTTTTGTGAAATTTTTGCGAATTATTGCCACGAAATTCAGAACCTTCGGCGACTTTGCAGTCTTATAGCAGTAGATCGTCTGATTGCTACCGTTTGCCGTTTGTCGACGGTATCTTCGAGGAAAACGGCCCGCGTTTCCGATCTGCGGAATGGCTGATTTTTGTTTTAACGAAGGAATACCGGTGACTGACCGGACATCGCTCAACTCCCCCGAAGTCAATTCCCCTCCGTTCGTTCATCCAAATTCCGGGATGGATCTTGAGGCGGCGATGGCGATTGGCGAAGTCGCCGTGAGTTCACTTCCGCTTGTGGGTGAAACCGTCGCGTTTACAGGAACGCTCGCATCGATGACGCACCGGGACGCGATTCGCCTCGTTGAAAAATACGGCGGCCGCGCAACGCACACCGTCAGTGGTTCGACAACCATGCTGGTCATCGGCGAAGAAGGCTGGCCATTGGAACCTGATGGCGGGACGTCGCAAAAACTGCAGCAGACCATGCAGTTGACCGCAGACGGCGCAGAGATCAAGGTACTCGCAGAATCGGACTGGCTGCAGTTGCTGGGGCTCGACGAACGTCGCGAGGAGATCCGGCGCGCGCATACGCCGGCAATGCTGAGCCGGTTGCTCGATGTGCCCGTTCGTATGATTCGTCGCTGGGCGCGACTGGGACTCATTCGCCCGGTGCGCCGTGTTTGTCGTCTGCCGTATTTTGATTACCGCGAAGTTGCCAGTGCTCGCCGACTGGCGATGTTGCTGGATCAGGGTGTCGCTGCTGACGTTCTGGAACGCAGTCTGAGTGAACTCAGTCATACCATGGCGGGCACCGATCGCTCACTGGCGCAGCTGACTCTGCTCGTGCAGGATGACAAGATCCTGATGCGGGACGATCGCGGTGTGCTGAATCCACGCACCGGCCAGCGATTGCTGGACTTTGAAGTCAATGACGGCTTCGGAGTCTTTAGTCCTTCAGAAGACGGGACAACTTCGAATGATCCGGCCGACCATGACGAGGCGGACGAAGAAACCGTTTCCATTCCATTTGCTTCGGCGCGACCCGATCTGCAGGACCGTCGGATGACGGACTGGAACGCCGAAGAATGGTTCCACGAGGGCTGTCGACTGACCGAAGAAGCAGAACTGGAATCTGCCATCAATGCCTTCCGCAACGCCATGAGTCTGCTGTCCTCAGAATTTGCTGCGGCGCGACTCAGTTCGGAACACCCGGCCGATGGCCAATGGTCACTGTTTCCTGATCCGGCGGACGTCAATTTTCACATGGCCGATGCGTTGTATCGCACGGGCCGCGTGGAAGCTGCGATCGAACGCTACTACTGTGCGATCGAATCGGCTCCGGATTTTATCGAGGCCTGGACTCAATTGGGTTGCCTGCAGTCGGAACTGGATCAGCCGGAAGCGGCCGAGCAGTCTTTAGTCACCGCGATCTCGATCCATCCCGAAAATCCTGACGCGCTGCTCCACTATGCTCAACTGCTCGATCAGAACCAGCGCGCAGACGAAGCCGTCGATTACTGGAAACAATATCTGCAATACGATTCTCGGGGCCCCTGGTCCGATCATGCCCGCGACAGAATCGCCCGAGCCGCACCGGTGGCGGTTCCTGCGCCAATGTCCGACGACGAACTCTTCGGCTGAAATATTGTCCGAACATCGGATTTTGGTTTGCGTCATGCGGGAAACATGGCGGGATCCGTTCCCGGAAAGTCGAGGAATCTGAGATACCCTTTCCTCGTCGCGTCTGTCGCAGTAGCATCTGTGGCTTTCCGGCCACAATCTAAGGGACGCAATGAGCAAATTTGAATCCGTCAACGTCGCGAAATCCGCAAACATCTATTTCGACGGCAAGGTCACCAGCAGAACGGTCGAGTTTCCTGATGGCAGCATCAAGACGCTGGGCATCATGTTGCCCGGTGAATACAAGTTCAACACCGGCAAGCCGGAATTGATGGAGATCCAGGCAGGGCAACTGAGCTATTGTCTGGCAGGCGAAACGCAATGGCATGATGTCAGGGGCGGCCAATCCTTCAATGTCCCGGGTAACTCGTATTTTGAACTCAAAGTCACACAGGTCGCCGACTACATCTGTTCGTTCCTGTAAATCAATCTGTGAGCGGAATGGCACTAGCGGGGTGTTGATTTACTCTGAATTCTACGTGGGGTAAGCTTCCAGCTTGCCTTCGCTGTATGAAAACTCAGTGCTTGTTGAGAAACCTGACAAGCTGGAAGCTTATCCCACCTTAAATCAACACCCCGCTAGCCACCGGTCACTGTTATTCAAACGCACTGAAACACCGGCGGCTAGCGCCGTGCCGCTCACATACACAGTTCGCAGATCGAAACTCAATCCCCAATCCTCGATCCTCTTTGCTCACATTCAAGGCTTTCCATGCGCTGGTCCCAAACATTGATCCCGACGATGAAGGAAGTTCCGGCGGATGCCGAAGTGCCCAGTCATCAGTTGATGCTGCGTGCCGGGTTGATCCGACAGCTGATGGCTGGCGCGTACACGTATCTGCCGCTGGGCTATCGGTGTGTGCGTAAGGTATCGGAAATCGTGCGCCAGGAAATGGACAAGGCGGGCGCGATTGAACTGTTCATGCCGGCTCTGCAGCCAATGGAACTTTTCGAACGCACCGGACGGCGCGAAGCATTCGGCAACGTCCTGTTCAATTTCGAAGTGAAGAAAGGTGATCGCAAACTGCATTTGGCACTCGGTCCGACACATGAAGAAGTGATCACAGACCTGATGGCCAAACACATCAACAGCTACCGGCAGTTGCCGATCACGCTGTACCAGATTCAGACAAAGTTTCGTAACGAAGAACGTCCGCGATTCGGCGTCCTGCGAACGAGTGAATTTCTGATGAAGGATGCGTACAGTTTCGGCGCAACGATCGAGCAGCTCAACGCGGCCTACGACGCGATGTACAATGCCTATTGCCGAATCTTCGAACGTTGCGGATTAAAGTATCTGCCAGTCGAAGCGGAGAGCGGTCCAATCGGTGGTGATGCTTCGCACGAATTCATGGTGCCCGCAAGCAACGGTGAAGACTTTGTGATTCATTGCCCGAAATGCAGTTATGCCGCGAATCAGGAACGCGCCGACACGGGCCGCATCTCTCAATTGCCGCCCCGGCTGGAGGGCGTCGCTGCTCCGGTGAAAGTTGATACACCTGACGCCGGCAGCATTGATCAGGTCAGTAAACTGCTGACATCCGACGCAAAATCATTTATCAAGACGCTGATCTACAAGGCCGACGGCAAGCCTGTCGCCGTGCTGCTTCGAGGCGATCATACGGCCAACGAAGGCAAGATTCGCCGAGCCACCAAAACGACGGCGGTCGAGCTGGCCGACGAAGCGACAATCCTGAAAGTCACCGGTGCACCTGTTGGCTTTGCTGGTCCGATCGGCATTCTGTGCCCCTGCATTGCGGATCACGATGTGGCGCTCATCAAAACCGCAATCGTTGGGGCAAACGCCAGGGATACGCATCTGACGGGCGTTATTCCCGGCACACATTTCGAGCTGACCGAGACATTTGACCTGCGAAACGCAGAAAACGGTGATCCCTGCCCGAAGTGCGTGGGGACGCTGCAGATGGTTCACGGGATCGAAGTAGGGCATGTCTTCAAACTGGGGACCAAATACAGCGTATCGATGGACGCGAAGTTTGTGGATGCTCAGGAACAGTCCCATCCCATCATCATGGGCTGCTATGGCATCGGCGTGACGCGCGTGGTAGCTTCGATTGTGGAAACCTGCCACGATGAAAACGGTATCATCTGGCCAATCAACGTCGCTCCGTACACCGTGCAGATCATCCCGCTGAACGTCAGCGACTCAGAAGTGATGAAGGTCACCAACAGAATCTACGGCGAACTCACCGCCGCCGGAATCGACGTCCTGATGGACGATCGTGATCAGCGTCCGGGGTTCAAGTTCAAAGATGCCGACCTGATCGGAATCCCTGTGCGTGTCACTGTCGGCGGCAAGGGCCTCGCCGAGGGCATCGCCGAAATCAAATTGCGAACCGAAAGCGATGCAAAGAAAATTCCGCTGGCGGATGCCGTTGCGTTTGTGAAGGATTTGATCGCGGCAATTCAGGTGAACTGAAGGCAGTTTACGATGAAAGCGAACTGAACGTAGTTCCGCGTATCGCGTCTCCAGAAAGTGGCCGCGTTGCGGAAATGCAGCATGCTGTGCTGGACCAATCGTTCGGCAGGAGGCTCAAAACCGTCAGGTTCGACCGAACGGGAGACTTTCAATCCTGGAAGTTTTGATCCTCCGCTATCTGAGCCACGGACTTAAGCTAGGTAAATCATAGCGGCTTTGCGTTCTTTAAATGGCCATCGAGCTATTGATGTGAAAAACCACAGGACTCATTTGTCAAGATCGTCGGCGGTGATAGATTCTCTGATTCGCCGGGTCCGAACTCGCTGCGGAACAGCGGCTGTCGAGATGGCTGTCACTTTACCCTTGTTGGTCACACTCGTCTTTGGTGCCATGGAAATGGCCAATGCCGTGTTCCTGCGACAGTCACTGAACATTGCCGCTTACGAAGCAGCAAAGGTGATTACCCGGCCAGGCAACAATGAAGCACTGGCGCGGACGCGATGCCAGGAAATCCTGACGGTTCGTAAAGTCTCAGCGTTCACTCTGTCATTCTCACCGACGGTCACAACAGCAACCGCTCGAGGAACGCAGGTCACTGTGACGCTGTCCGCTCCGGCATCCAATCTTTCCTACGGACCAGTGCGATTCATGACTGGAAAAACGACGACCGCATCGGTCGTTATGGTTCGCTTGTAACAAATTCCACTGCCGCCAAAGCGACATGGTGAGTCCACGTGACTTGAACAGTGAAGAGATGGTGCAGACATGAAAATGATTTCCAATCCGAGTACTCCATCAAGTGATCAGCGATCTGGAGCAGCACATATTCTGATTGCTGCAATGCTGTTCACATTTCTCGTCGTCGCTGCGATGACGGTCGATACTGCTTACATGCAGCTGATTCGAACGGAGCTGCGAACGGCCACAGACGCAGCTGCAAAGGCTGGTGCCGAAGCCCTTGTCAGGACCCAGGATGGGAATGCGGCAAAAGCTGCAGCGGTTCAATATGCAAATCTCAACAAAGTTGGTGGCCAGCCCTTTCGGATCTCTCAAAACGATGTGACCCTGGGGCGAGTTACCGGTCAAAACAACGGTTCATGGACGTTTGCCGCGAATTCAACGCCATACAATTCAGTGCGAGTCAATGCGAAGATCGGGAATGGTGGCGCAACCGCTGCGATGCCACTGTTCTTCGCGCCTGCACTGGGACAAGGTCCATTTACCACAGCGACTCAGGCGACTGCGGGACAACAGGAAGTGGAAGTCTGTCTGTGCCTTGACCGTTCTGGTTCCATGATGTTCGATATGTCGGGAAATAACTGGGCATATCCATCCCCGAATCCTCTCCTGTACCCAACCAGTTATTACCCAAGTGAGATGTACAGGAACTACTGTTCTCCCCCTCAGACAACTGCCAGTCGCTGGGCTGTTATGAGAAGTGCAGTCAACACGTTTCTCAACGAAGCGGGCCAGTTTC
>JANOUN010000088.1:0-2199 GCA_031416875.1 Planctomycetota bacterium
GTTGATTGCGGCAGCCGGAGCGGATCGCAAAGTCCATCTGCTGGACATGATCACCGGCACAGAACGGCAGGCGATGACCGGGCATTCAGATTATCTGCATAGTGTGACATTCAGCGATGATGGTTCACGGTTGATGTCGTATGGCTACGCCGGACAACTCAAACACTGGAGCACTGCGGACGGCACACTGCTGCACGAGAACCGCGTCGGTCGGGTCGGGAACACGGCTCAGTTCTCCCCCAGCGGCAAGCGAATCGTAGTGGCTAATGGCGACGGTACCGCCAGTATTGTGCCGAGCGGGTTCTAAAGCCGCATCAGGAATCACTTCCGGATACGAAACAAACTGAGGATCTTTTGCCACAGCCGCGGCAGGTGTCCTGGATCAAGCACCGTTTCGGTCCACGTCTTTCTGGAAGATGTGAAATTTCCCCATGCCAGATCTACATATGGGATGTAGGTCTTTCGCACAGAATTCCAGATGCCTTGTTCGTTGATGTTGGCAAGTGAATCCCAGTAGTGGTTGAAAATATTCCGGTTGATAATCTTTCCGGCGACGAACAAACCGGTGAGCGTGCCATGTGACAGGCTCTTGACGCCTTCAACAGTCTCCATTGCGATTGCCGCCGAAACACCCAGCAGGCTGACTTGCTCCCGGTTGGCGATCGATCGCATTTCAGACCAGTAGCGACTAATTTCAGATTCCGGGATCAGGCTGCGTGGATCGATTTTGCTGATGGCCTTTCGCGTCTGCTCAACACTCGTGCGGAGTTCTTCCAGTGAAAGTGGCGGCTGGTCAAATGCACTCGCGGCGGAACCACTGGCCTGCTTGACGGCATTGAACAGGTCTTCCACTTTGTGAATGCTGGAACTGTCGTCGATCAGACCCTGCGACTGAAGTTCCTGAGCGAGTTCATTCAGGTACGTCTTGGTTCCATACGCGGTGTCGCTGACAATCGCCAGAACCCAGAGCGGCGACACATGCAGCGTGGCAAGACCCGCGATGTCAATGAAATTTCCTGCGGCCTTGCGCGCAATAAATCGTGAAGGATTGCCGGCGATGTCACCGCTGGCACTCGCGCCCGGAACTGGTGCGCCCGACTGCGGGATGACAGCCGAAGCAGATTTTGAAACCGTCGCGACATTCGTCAGGAGAAATCCCAGCGAGTTACGAACCATCACTTCATAGCTCTTGGCATCCTGAAACGCCTGCGGGACAACGAACTCAGCAATTTCTTTTGCCGTTCCCGCCGTGACACCGACCGCGCTGCGAACCAGTCGTTCGGGCAACGAAATTCCATACAGCAGCCCGTTCATCAAAGACTCGACCGTGGACGAACCGTTGACTTCGGGCGGCTGTGAAGCGTCCGCTGCGGGAACCGGTGACTGAGGAGGAAGAGAAGGGACAGACATACGCACAGCCTTCGGGATGTTTAGCCCGAGCCATCGTATCGACGACCGTTACGGGAATTCCGCGATTGTAATGTCTGGCTGCGCGATTGTCATGCAGAAGGAGGAGTGATCAAGCTTGACAGCGAGATACGCCAGCGGGCAAACCTGACCCGCCAATTCGAGTAGAGATATGGTTCCAGCTCTGCTCGACACCGACAGTCGTGGTGAAGAAGCAGACGGGCGGTGACATCGTGTGCAATCCGCAAGCTTTGCATGGCCCCGCCAATCCCCCAAAACTGCGCGCAAAGCGTTCTGTGCCAAAGGCACACAATGTGAAAGCCCAGGGCAACGCCCTGGGAACCTGCGAAACGGAATCCCAGAGCCCCAAAAGGGCGAAATGATCGCGCATCCCCATTACGCCCTTTCAGGGCTTCCACGGTCGATAATGCCGTTTCCTGGGGCGATGCCCCAGGCTTTCACATTGTGCCGCGTTGCGGCAAGCCGCTCCGGCCACTTCGCACAAAGACAGTTTGCATCGACGAACACTCGGGACGCCGTATCGCCCGATTGAATGGACTGCGCGTCACCGGGTCGCTGGGGATCCTGATTCGTGCAAAGCGCGAAGGACACACGCTCTGCATTTCCGACGCCGTGAGTCGCATGCGCGAAGCCGGTGTGTTCCTGAGCGACCGCGTAATCGAAGCCGCTCTGCGCGAAGCTGGTGAGTTGCCCTGACGGAAATCGTCGATCCTGCGTTCCTCATAGCCGCATCAGAGTTTGAGTCCGATATGCCGCCCGTCGCGGAGCGAC
>JANOUN010000089.1:0-2823 GCA_031416875.1 Planctomycetota bacterium
TGATCGTCGTTTGGATCGACGGATCGCAGGTCCAGCAGAACGTGGTCTGCTTCAATTCGGCCCCAGATGGCCGGCACGCTCATACGGAGGTTTCGGGCAAGGGTTTCAGCAGGAGTGCAGGATGTATGCAACGAGATCGCAACAGACGGGACTGAATGTCCAGCGCAGGAACCACCGCCGACTTCAGCAACGCATGGTCCGATTTGCAGGGTGACATCCCGCAGCGAACCCAGCTGCGCGACAATCGCTTCCGCTCGTTGATTCAAGGCGGATGTGTCCGCCTGCAGCATTTGATAGAGTGGTAATTCGTCGATTGCCGTTCCTCGAGCGTGGATCAGCAGCGTGGCGTGCAGGGCGGCGAGACTGATTTTGTCGATTCGCAGGCAGCGGGCGAGCGGGTGTTGACGCAGCGTCTGAATGAACGGGGAGCGACCGAGGATGATGCCAGCCTGCGGGCCACCGAGAAGTTTATCGCCGCTTCCCAGCACAAGGTCCGCACCCTCTTCGATGCTTGTCCGAAAGTCGGGTTCGCCGAATGGGGCCAGGACCGGATTTTGAAATAGCTGTCCGCTGCCGATATCGTCGAACATCATCAGACCGCGCGCGTGCGCCAGTGTCGCGAGTTCGCAGCTGGACGGTTCGGCCGTGAAGCCGACGATGCGGAAGTTCGACGCGTGAACGCGCAGAATCGCCGCTGTCCGTTCAGTGATTGCTGAGGCATAGTCGCGCAGATGAGTGCGATTGGTTGTGCCGACTTCACGCAGCGCGACGCCTGCCGTCTGAAAAATCTCCGGCAATCGAAAAGATCCGCCAATCTCAACCAGTTGACTGCGTGAAATCAAGACCTCGCGGCCCTGACACAGCGCCTGAAGCAGCAGGACCGTGGCACCGGCATTGTTGTTGACGATTAAGCTGTCTTCGCAACCCGTGAGGGCCTTCAGCAGATCATCCACCTGAAACCCGCGATAGGAACGATCACCGGATTCGGAGTTCACTTCCAGCAGACACGCGCCCGCCGCATCCATGATGGCCTTGCGTACGGCATCGGCGAGCGGCGCGCGACCAAGACCCGTGTGAAGCAGCACGCCGGTGGCATTGATGACTTTCCGCGGCGAGTCCAGCAGGCAGCGATTCATGTCGCTGACCAGCCACCGAATCACCAGTTTCTCGGAGTCCGACTTTGATGCAGGCAATTCCTGCGGTGAGCGGTCGGGCGTCAGCCCACCGGTACACCGCGATGCGTTGTTTATCGCCGATTCACTTGCCGCCGATTCAGAAGAGTCCTTCTCAGCAAGGCTGAAGCGAAGTCGTTCGATCGCGCGCTGCAGTTTCATCCGCACGATCTCCGGTCCGAACTTTTTGATCAGCGACGCGACTTCCGCGCGAGCCAGAAGCCGAGTCATCGAAGGGATAAGTTTGCGGACATCGTCAGACATGGGAAAACAGCATACCCGCAACGGGCGGGCAGTGCGAATACTCCGCAGCGGGATGTTTCGAGACTTCAGCTTCCCTGGATCGCGTCGTCAGGGTTTTCGTCAAATCCGGAAAAAACGACCAGGTGGTGCCTTGCCAGCCCAAACCCGCAGTCGTAAGCTATCGGCATGATTTGTGGGATAAATGCCCGCAGAGATCTTTGAAAACTAGTTGAAAGTGGGTTTTGTGCCCGGTAGGCTGTGTGGCTCAACGCCAGAACGGCTAAAACCGGGTCGGTTCTGATCATGTTGCCACCGCATATCTGCCACGAAGGCTTGTCATGTTTCTCACTGGGGAATTTCAGCGAACGATCGATGATCGCAATCGCCTGATGTTGCCCGCAGAACTGGCATCAGCCGTGTCCGACGAGAACGGCGACCTGATCATCGCGAAGGAAAGGGCAGGGTGCCTGAGTCTGTGGAAGCAGGCCGAGTGGCAACAGCGTCTGGACAGCGGTATCGCATTGCTCCGCCAGAAGATTGATTCCGGACGAATGGAGCAGCGTTGGGGTGAAGTGCAGCGGCTTGGCCGTCTGTTATCGACCCGCCATCAAACCGTGCGGTTGGCGAATCGTTCACGACTGTTGATCCCGGATGGTTTCAGAACATTCCTTGGCGTTGGTGCAGGAAAAGAAGTCGTCATTGTCGGTGCCGTCATCTGTGTCGAGATCTGGAATCCCGAAGCATGGAACAGCGTGCTTCGTGAGGAGATGCCGGACTTCGGCGAATTGTTCAAGCAGTTGACTTCGTAGGCTTTGAAAAAGGGGTCAGGAACCAATAGCCAAATGGCCCCAAGGGTGCTTCGCACTATTGGTTCCTGACCCCTTTTTCAAAGGACGCCGCACATTTAACCCACATTCAACACCGGACGCAGAACGGATCGAAGCAGAGAAAAGCACTACTCATTCACGCAACCCACTCCTTTCAGGTCGCTTGCTCACTCAACAAGACACGCGATCGGCCTTAGCTCACCAGGGATGGCCTCCTGGCAGGGATGCCGCTTTTCTCTCTTCGATCCGTTTATTTTTGCGCTCGCTGCCGTGCAGGCTTCAGCCTGTCTCCTGTATGTTGGACATTCTTGTCCGACTTGCCCTCACCGGCGTCCTTTCAGCACAAAGCCACCGCTGCCTGAAAACAATGCCGGGAACAGTTGCCCCACCACAAGCTGCTTAGGACCAGACAGGGAATTGCAGTCTCAGAAAGGGGGGAACGAAGAATCTTAACCGCGAATGTACGCGAATAGACGCGAATGAAGACAGTGAATCAACAGCCGAAGCAGCCCGCTTACCGACTTCCGATTCATCAGTGATCATTCATTGCTTCGAAACGAAAATCCTTGCGCTGCCCGTGA
>JANOUN010000090.1:0-2813 GCA_031416875.1 Planctomycetota bacterium
ATCTGCGTTTCAAATGACGCTGCCGTGGCACTGAATGATCCGCAATGGACGATGGTCAAATCATGGCGCGATGACGCCGCTCCTGTCTCGAAGCAGCAATTCCTGGAAGAGGTGTTTCAGGATTCAAAGATCTCTGATGCCAACAAAGAAGCCATCGCATCGCTGCTGGCGACACCTCTGCCCAGAGTGGATCTCAAACACCAGCTGTTGCACCCGCCGTCCGGGATGCCCGGATACGTGGCGTCAATTCTCTCCGCGCTGGCGTTCCTGCTGGCAACTGTGAAACTGCAGGAATCCCGTGAACCATCGGAACAGGCTCAGCGGTCATCGCACCGCGCGTTTCGGCCGAGTGAAGCGATACGGCATCTTTCAACGCCCGGAATGTCGATCATCCTGTTCGCCGTGTTCATTACGACATTCGGATTCGCGCAGTTTGAAAGCACGTTGTCACTGCTGACCAGCGAATTTGGCTACAGCACGCAATGGAATTTTCTGCTGTATGCCTACGTCGGCCTTGTGCTGTCGATCGGACAGGGAATGCTCGTGCGCCGTCTGTTGCCTCGACTTGGCGAACGTCGCATGGCGCTGATCGGTGTGACACTGATGACGATTGGCTTTTCGCTGATAGGAATCACAGGCTTGAAGATCCTGCCGGGGATGGCATTATGGTTTATCCTGCCAATCGTCGTGATTGGGTTTTCCGCAGTGACGCCGTCTCTGCAATCGATGTTGTCGCAGGCCGCGTCGAGTGATGAGCAGGGATCAGTGCTGGGGACCGGTCAGAGCCTGTCTTCGCTGGCACGCATCCTTGGTCCGTCGCTCGGCATTCCGTTGCTGCGTCAGTCGACCTCTTTGCCTTACTTTCTGGGTGCGGTTCTTATCCTCAGCGGCGGTGCACTGATTCTTCGCATGCCGGGCAGGCGATCCACGAAGCAACCCGGCTGAGGACGGTTCGAGAACGAGTCGTCCCAGGCACCCAATCCTCGCTGCTGCGTCACGGCTGGCCAGTTTGACAACATACAGTAGGGTGTGTGGAGCGGAGCGCAACACACCAATGCGGAACCGCCTGCGTCCATGGTGCGTTGCGCTTCGCCCCACGCACCCTACGGGAATCGCAAACTGGCCTACCGTGGCTGCTGAGCCGAAATTGGTTTCGGCATGTCGCATCAACGGATACAGTTCAGGCCTCAAGCCAGCATGATGCCGGATCCTGTTCGAACGTGATTCTGAGAAAGTAACGAGCATGCAGCATCCCTCACAATCGCCCCGGCTTCGCCGATCCGGGGCGATGATTTCCCGCCGTCAGCTGCTGCAGGCCGGGTTGACAGGATTTACAGCTCTGAGCATGGCCGATGTGTTTCGACTTCAGGCCGCAACGAAGTCAGTGACCGGTGCTCCGAGGACCGCAGTGATCATGGTCTGGCTGCGGGGTGGTGCGAGTCATCTGGAAACGTTTGACCCGAAACCGGAGGCTCCGTCCGAATTTCGCGGACCGTACTCGGCAATCGATACCAACGTGTCCGGCATTCAGATCTGCGAACTCCTGCCTCGTCTCGCAAAGATTGCCGACAAGTATGCCCTCCTCCGCTCCATTGCCCACACGGGCGGCGGGCATCCTGCCGGGTCGTTGCAGGTTCTCTCTGGTGATCCGGATCCGCAGGACAAATTAACGCCGCGGCTACCGGACTGGATGTCGATCGCGGATTTTGTGCGGCACGATTCCTCGCGAAAACTGCCGAACTATGTTTCAATTAATCCGGTGGATCGATACGACAGTTTCACGATCGCGGGCTCCACCTATCTGGGGCCATCCCATGCACCGTTTGCCATTGTGGGTGATCCCAGCAACCCCGCGTTTGAAGTTCCAAATGTCGGTCTCGCACCGGACCAGCAGGAACGGCTCGGACGCCGCATGCAGCTCAAGTCCGGATTCGACATCCTGCGACGCGATCTGGATACATCCGGGACGCTGACGGCGGTCGATCAGTTCGAGGCCCAGGCCCTGAGCTTGCTGACCAGTCCAAAAGCAGGCGATGCTTTTGATCTGCGAAAGGAGTCCACTGCCAGTCGCGAACGCTATGGCATGAACGCCTGGGGACAGCAGCTGCTGATGGCTCGACGCCTCGTGGAAGCGGGCGTGGAGATCATCGCCACGGAGTTTGACGGCCCATTGTGCGGGCGCGTCCAGAACTGGGATGATCATGCCGTCAATCAGCATGTCTTTGATGCGTACAAATTTCGTACCCCGGTATTCGATCAGGCAGTTTCGGCACTGATTGAAGACATCTATGCCCGTGGACTGGATCAGCGCGTGCTTGTGATTGTGGCTGGTGAATTTGGGCGCACGCCGCGAATCTCTTATGTTGCCAGCAGTGGCGGTGGCGTGGCCAGCGGACCGGCGGGCACAGTCCAGCCGGGCCGCGACCACTGGCCGCGCGCAAACTCCATGTTGTTCGCCGGTGGTGGAATCCGCACCGGACAAGTCATTGGTGCGACTGACGCCCGAGGAGAAGACCCGGTTGATCGTCGTGTCGGCACGGGAGATTTCCTGGCGACGATCTACAAGCATCTGGGCATCGACTACGAACATCTGGCCATTGCAGATTTTGCCGGCCGTCCTGTCCCAATCCTGAATTCCGGGGCACCCATTCCAGAACTGCAGTCCCATTCGACTGCGAGTTGAACTGCCGGACGCCGGAGCGTACGCTCTGTTGTTTCTGGTACGTCGCCAAGACTAAGAATTTGGTTTAAGTCTGTAGGCCGGACCAAGCGAAGCGCCGTTCCGGCGGGTGTCTGGCAATTGCCGGAACGGC
>JANOUN010000091.1:0-5442 GCA_031416875.1 Planctomycetota bacterium
GGTTCGGCTGCCGGAACGGCGCTCCGCTTGGTCCGGCCTACTCTGAAACTCCGCGTTGATAAGGGGCAAGTGCTTTCTCAACAGTTAAGTCTTTGGGTTGCGGCCTGGAATGGGAGACCCAACTTTCAAGCCTCAAATCGCTTTTAAACTCATCGCCACCGATTCACGCAATGCTTTGAACGCCGGTGGCAGCGTTCCAAGTACACCAAGCAACAATCCCACGCTGCATCCCACCAGAATGCAGACGCTGTCTATTCGCAACGTAAACGCACCCATCGTGAATCGCCCCGCCATGCCGTTGGACAACGTGAGCGCAATAACGCCTGAGAGAAGCGAGGCCGCAGCAGCCAGTAAAACGCCTTCCTGAATTAAGCTCAGCAGGATTGCCCGACGCCGAAATCCAATCGTCTGCAAGGTGGCAATCTCGCGCACGCGCCCTGCCACCGCTCCGTACATCATGTTGAGTCCCGCAAAGACACCTGCAGCCGAAACCAACACGACGACAAGCCACGCCAGCAATCGCACGGGCTTGTAATGCTGTTGAAGGGTTGCGTAGTAATCCGTCTCGCGAATCGCCCGCAGTTCCAGATCGGTTCGCTCCTTGCAAAACAATTCCACTTCCGCAGGCGATGCTTCTGGTGCCAAAAGCATCGCTACCAGGCTCAGGTCTTGTCTCTTCGTCGCGGTTTGAAAGTCTGTCAGGTTACACCAGATTTCTGATTCATACGCGGCACCACCGGCGGAAAACTGTCCACTGATCGTCCACAATCGTCCCTCAAATTCGACCGATTGGCCGATCATCATCGCTTCCGCTCGGCTGCCCAGCTTGGCCGCCGCCAACCGTCCGACCATCACTTCTCCTTGCCCCGGCCAGTCTCCCGCGATCAGCTTGACTCCGCGACGCACCAATGGCGCGTTCCGGCTCACACCCCGGACTAAACCCAATCCGCCTTCATCCTCCTGTGTATTGACGCGAGTCCCGAGATACAACTCTGGCGAAACATGCGCGACGCCGAATCTTTTCCATGTCCCATCCAGGCTCGCGATTAACAGAGCTGGTGTTCGAGCAGCAATTGACGAATTCTCAATGTTCTCCTCTGAGTTCACCGAATAGATCAGCACGACTTCTTCGTCACCACTCACCAACAACGACTGTTCCAGTCCTCGAATGAATCCCACGACGACGAATACGAGCATCACCACCGTCGCCAATGCAACGAGCGTCAATGCCGTTCGGACTGGCCTGCGCGCCAGATTGCGAACACCGTATTCCCAGGGGAGTAACATTGGGCAGTCGAGAGTCAATTGAAAGTGGAATGCTGAATGCGTGAGCTACGACTTGCGCGAACACGCAACATCTTCGAGTAACTCAACATGGGAAGCTCAAAACCAACGCCACATGTCCAGGCATCAGGATACGTCTCAGCAGACGCATCAACCGATTCACCCACGGACAACGCTTGAACAAGCGGCAAGCAAAGGCAGCGAGAAATGATCGACTAAAGTAGCCAGGAGTGATGCGCAATGCGCGCGCCGCGACCGGAGTTGCGGCGATCCCAGTCCTGGGCTGCATCTGCGGACTCCTGCACCATGCCAACACTGATGTCACGCTCGATTCTCGCCGACCAATGGCCAACGCTGGCTGCCTGAGTATTCGCATCCGGTAGTTCAAGGATGTCCTGAAGCGTTGCACCTTCGCAAATGCAGTTTGGACAGGAACAGTGATCGCTCGGATCGTCTTCAGAAGAATCCGAAACCGGTAACTCAGACTCGCAGTGGCAGCAGGAACATCCCGCTGGAACGCAATCATTGACACCCGCGCCAGCCGCCCGACAGGACATACAGCGCAACGGACACGTCAGTAAACTGGCAATCAGAAGAATTGAGCAGACAAACTGGAACATGACTCAGAGTTTACGTTCATTGTATACCGATTGCAATACAGCTGTTCGCTCTGCACATCCTTCATCGGTACACAATAAGAAAAGCCCCGCTGGATTTGTGATCCAACGGGGCTTTCAGTGATTCAAAGCCTGATCGATTCGGGCCTGTCAGTTCTTTGGAACTTCTTCGCCGGGAGAGGCATCGCCATCGGCGGCTGGTTTGCCTGCATCAGGTTCCGGAGTACCTTTTGCTTTGTCTTCAGATTCCACTGTGGCCTTTTTGGCTTTTGCGGCTTCTTGTTTCAGCTTTTCCAATTCCTGCTGGCTGACCTTTACGGCTTCTTCGGCAGCGGTCTTTGCCGCGGTCATGTCCGTCAGCTTTTGTTCCAATTCCGCGCGAGCTGTCTTGAGGCTGTCGCGTTCTTCGGAGGTCTTCTTCAGATCGCTTTGAACAGCCTTGAGTGAATCTTCGGTCTTCTTCCCGGCGTCCCGAAGAGCGGCGATCTGTTCAATGCACTGTTTGTGAGCAGCTTCGGCTTTGTCGCCACGTTCTGTCTGAGCGACCACGTTCTGACGTTCGGATTCCAGCTGCTGTGTGAGTGCAGCAATCTGGCTTTCGAGTTCGGACTTCAGTTTTGCGGAATCCGCCTGAACTGTTTCAATGGTGCTCGTGGCGGTTGCCAGTTCCGCCTGCACGCCCTTCAGTTGAATTTCCATGTCGTCTGCATCTTCAGCGCGGCTGAGTGCTTTTGCGTAGGGCATCATCTCGCGGAATGTGCCATCCTTGGCCTTGTACCAGCTGGTCGAGCAGCAGTTCGAACTCGCAGACACACGACAGGATCGAAGGCCTGCCTCTGCGACCATTCCGCCAGCGGAGATGATGGTGAGAAGAATCAACAGTTTTTTCATGTCATTGCTCTGATAGAGTTTTTTGGGGGAGGCGAAAATCCATGCCGCTCGTCTACTCAGTAGCAGCGAGCCTTTAGCGAAACTTTGCTCAAACGTCGTATTTTGACAACGCTTTTTCAAGTCGCCAGACGCAAGTCGTCGGGCAAGATGGGGGAAAATCGGATTCTGCACTGTTTGCGGAGACCTTTCCACAAAGTTTCCCCAGGAAAGAGAACGTTTGAGGATCAATTTCAAGAGTGGCCTGCCAGTCGCTTCTAAACCGCGTTCAGAATGAGATGCGGAGTTTTCTGTAGGGTGTGACAAGCGAGCAACGCGAGCGCGGGCACACCGATGATTCAGCGCAAATGTGGTGTGCCTTCGCAGCTTGCCAGCTGCTTGTCACACCCTACGAATTTCAAAACTCCGGATACCATGCTGAACCTGGGTTAAAATACGACGTGGCCAAAAGAACATACCACGGCAACAACGATCGTTGTGAAACGAAAACTGCATCGTGCCGGATTCGAGTGATCCACCTGCCTGCCGAGTTTGGGTGTTTTCACTCATCCTCACTCATCCTCAGTCGAGGCAGGAGAATCAGATCTGCTTCGCGTGTCCTCGGGCGGGATTTTTCCAGACCCAGACGTCTTCTTCCCGCAGGCGAAGGTAGCTGTTGTAGCGAGCGGATGAGATGAGTTCCTGGGACACTGCTTCTTTCACGCCGCAGCCGTCTTCATGGGTATGTGTACAATCCTGGAACCGACAGCTGGAAATGAAAGGGCGGAATTCGATGTAATAGCCATCGACTTCGTCCAGGGAAATGTCCCACAACTCAAACTGCCGAATGCCCGGTGTATCGCAGACCCAGCCGCCAAAGGTCAGCGGTATCAAGCGAGCGCGGCGCGTGGTGTGCGTTCCCTTGTGAGTCCAGTCACCGACGTCTGCTGTCTGCAGACCGAGTTCCTTATCGACGCAGTTCAGCAGCGATGACTTTCCCACACCGCTTTGGCCGCTCACCGCTGTTTGGCGATTCTTGAGCAGGTGTCGAAGCTGATCGATTCCGCGTCCGTCCATTGCACAGGTCAGGACAGCATTATATCCAATCCGACCATAGGTGCGTACATGGTTCAGGAGAGTACTCGGATCGACGAGGTCGATCTTATTGATGCAGATGATCGGTTCGATGTTGAGGCGTTCGGCGCTGACGAGAAAGCGATCGATCAGTTGCGGTTTGAAGTCCGGATCGGCGGCGGTACCAACGATGAGTACCTGATCAATGTTCGCTACCAGAATATGTTCGCGACGCTGACTGCCGCGCGACAGCAGGCCGTGACGTGGTTCGACTCGTTCGATGACGCCCTGATTGGCATCACCCTGGTGTCGGAAGAGCACTCGGTCACCGGTGACAACGACGTTACGGGCATCGCGGGCCATCGATTTCAGGACGCCGCGCACAGAACAGGCGAATTCCTTTTGATCAGCATCGTCCCGCACCATGATGTGCAGGCCGATAAAACTCGTGACCCGCCCTCGCCGCAGGCCTTCTTCATCGACCACACGCAGCAGTTGATTACCCTGCGACGAAATCCCAACCAGCGTTCTGCGTCGAGACAAATCACCGCGTCCGGTAACACGTTCGGAGTGATTGACGTCGGCTGCGGATTCCTGATCGTTCAACAGTTCGTCGGTCAGATTTTGTTGCCGCGTGCGAACCTGCTTGTTGCGGCGCAGATCGACGCGTACCTTTTTGCCATGCGGCGACCGATGCTGCTTGCGTCCTTTGTCTGCCATTCAGTTTGCCTGCACGACAATCTGATTATCCACCTTGCGGATACCTGGTTGCAGACGCATCAGGTTGGCGGCGAGGCGGCTTGTTTCTGTGCTGGGTGCGGAACCGGTGAGTACCGCGATGCCATTTGAATTCAAGGCGACATCGATTCCTGCCAGCTCCGGTCGATTGAGTGTGAAGCGGCCCAGCGATGCGATGTTGGCGCTGGCCAGACGTCCGTTCATTTGGGCCTGCGATGCGGTGGGAAATGCAAACCCCACTCGCAGAGCTGTTCTGATTTCACGAACCGTTCCGGTTTGCTGTCCTGTGCTTTGCTGTGATTGATTATTCTGAATCGCCTGGAACTGGCGATTCGCTCGCTGCTGATTGGCTGCCTGACTGGTACCGCCAATAAAATCCGTGGTCGCGTTCGAGCCGATAAAGGACTCGGCTGCGTTGGATGCCGCAGTCGATTCTCCCGGCACAGTTCCGGCGAAACTGCTGTTCCCCGACAAACCGCTGCCAGTGACGCCAGTCTGCCCAGTCGATGAACTGCCAGTCGAAGTCTGCCCTGTCGAGGATGTCCCCGTCGTATTGCTCGTACTTCCGGTGCCCGTGATGCCTCCGGTGCCCATGGTCCCGCCTGTCTGAGCAACAGCGGTGGATGCCAGTGAAACCAGCACGAACGTCGTGGCAAGAATTCTGTATGATGTCATCATGATTAGATTCTCAAGGCACCGTCATGAAACTTACGGAATCTGTAACGTCAACGCGGCAGGACGTTTCTGGTCACCGAAAAATCGCTGCAATTATTGATAGTATCGCAAAATCAGGCCGGTGTTGTCGAATGGTAACCTTGCCAAACGAAAAAATGAACGCCTTGTCCTCAAAAATGACCTGCTC